>DAIDTN010000236.1 GCA_027457185.1 Burkholderiales bacterium
GAACAGCGGCAGGAAAATCGCCAGCCGGTCGTCGCGTCCGTGGCCGGAGCAGTTCACCGCGGCGCGGGTGTTGGTGATGAGGTTGTTGTGGGTGAGGGTCACGCCCTTGGGGAAACCGGTGGTGCCGGAGGAATACAGCAGCGCTGCCGCATCGTCCGCGGCCATGTTCTCGGTCCTGAGAGCAGGCGAGCCTGCGGCGAGCCAGTCGCCGAGCACGATTTCATCCTTGATTTCTCCCTCGCAAATCACGGTCTTCTCGATCGTGGGGCAGTCGTGGCGCGGTACGTTGGGCAGCAGTTCCGCCGTGGTGAACACGACTTTGGCGCCGGAATCGTTGAGGATGTATTTCACCTCGTCCGACTTGAACATGGAATTGACCGAGACCACGATGGCGCCGGCTTTCTGCCCGGCGAGGTAGGTGAGCATGAACGCCGGAATATTGGGTAGGAACAGCGCGACGCGATCGCCGCGGCGCACGCCATTTGCGCGGAGCGAGTGGGCGAGGGCACCGGCGCAGGCCTCGAGCGCGCCGTAACTGATGTCCTTTCCTTCGAATACGATGGCCTTGCGCCCGGGGTCCGAGCGCGCGATGCGTCCGACGTGGTCGGCGATATTCACGATTCTTGCCCTCCGTTAAACTTTAAGCCGCAACTGCAGGTATTTGCCGATCAGAATGGTCGCGGGGTAGGAAAGCTGCCGTTCGATTTCTTCGTGCAGCAGCAGCTTCTCGGCGAAACCGGCCAGTTCCGGATGGTCTTCGCTCTGGGCCGAGGCCATCAGTTCCTCCAGCGCGGCGGCGATGACGCGCTGCTCCGCGAGCAGGTTAGGCAATTCGCCATGCAGTCTAGTTGCCATGGTGACCGCAGCCGCCATCTCCGGCTCGACTGTGCCCTCTGCCAGGGCTGGCAGCAGGCCGAGCGGGGGGAGTACAAAATCCTCCTCCTTGGCGAAATGCCGCTCCATCAGCCTGGCCACCAGCCGCGTGGCCTTGCCGGTGCGGCCTTCGAGTTTGACTGCCTGGTTGATTTCGGCATTCAGCGCCTGATGCTCCGACTGCAATGGCGTCGGCGTCTTGAGTTCCATCGTCGCGGCTCCTCGGCGGGGTGTACCGATCCCGCCTCGCTATTGTCGCAGAAAATCGCACACTGCCCGGGTCACTGCGGCGGTGCGCGCCGTGCCGCCCAGGTCCGGGGTGAAAATTCCTTTCGCCGTCACCGCTTCGATCGCCCGCATCAGTTGTGCCGCGGACCTGGCCTCGCCCAGGTGCTCCAGCATCATGACCGCGGTCCAGAACGTGGCGATGGGATTGGCGATGCCCTTGCCGGTGATGTCGAAGGCCGAGCCATGGATCGGTTCGAACATCGACGGGAATGTGCGCTCCGGATTCAGATTTGCGGTAGGCGCGATGCCCAGGCTGCCAGAGAGCGCGGCAGCCAGATCGGAGAGGATGTCGGCGTGCAGGTTGGTGGCGACGATCACGTCCAGCGCATGGGGTTTGAGCGTCATCACCGTGGTCACGGCGTCCACCAGGATCCGCTGTGTCTTTACGCGCGGATAGTCTCTGGCCACCTCGTAGAAAATTTCGTCCCACAGCACCATGCCGTGGCGCTGCGCGTTGGACTTGGTCACCAGCGTCAGATGCTTGCGCGGGCGCTTGGCCGCCAGTTCGAAGGCGAAGCGGTGGATGCGTTCGACGCCGCTGCGCGTGAACACCGAAGTCTCGGTGGCGATTTCCGCGGGCAGGCCCTGGTGCACGCGGCCGCCCGAGCCGGAATATTCGCCCTCGGTGTTTTCGCGGATGATCACCCAGTCTATGTCCTTGCCGTTCTTGAGCGGGCTTTGCACGCCGGGCAGAACCCGTGCCGGGCGCACGTTGGCGTACTGGTCGAAGCCCTGGCAAATGGGCAGGCGCAGGCCCCACAGCGAGATGTGGTCGGGCACCTTGGGGCTGCCCACGGCGCCGAAGAAGATGGCGTCGAATTTTTTCAGTTCCTCCAGGCCTCCGGCGGGAATGTAATGGCCGTGCTTCAGGTAATAATCGCTGCTCCAGGGAAATTGCTTGAAGCTGAATTTGAAGCGCTTCGATTGGCGTGCGAGGGCATTGAGGACCTTGACGCCTTCGGCGATAACTTCCTTGCCGATGCCGTCGCCGGGAATGGCCGCTATCTTGTATTGCTTCATCTGTGCCCCTTATTCGGGTTGGTTGATGTTTGTGTCAGATCAATGAGGCGACTGCTTTGCCGACGTCTTCGGTGCTGGCCCTGCCGCCCAGGTCCGGTGTGCGCGGGCCGTCGAGCAGCACTCTCTCGATCGCGCGCAGAATCGCGGCGCCGGCGTCGGCGTGGCCCAGATGCTCCAACATCATCGCGCCCGACCAGATCTGGCCGATGGGATTGGCGATTTTCTTGCCGCAGATGTCGGGCGCCGAGCCGTGCACCGGCTCGAACAGCGAGGGGAAGGCGCGCTCCGGGTTGATATTGCCAGAGGGCGCGATGCCGATGGTGCCGGCGGTTGCCGGGCCCAGGTCGGAGAGGATGTCGCCGAACAGGTTGGAGCCGACGATCACATCGAAGCGCTGCGGGTTGAGCACCATCTGGATGGTGAGACCGTCGATGTGGTACTGGCTGGTTTTCACCTGCGGATAATTCTTCGCCATCGCGGCGAAGCGCTCGTCCCAGTAGGGCATGGTGATGGAGATGCCGTTCGACTTGGTGGCGGAAGTGATTTCCTTGCGCGGGCGCTGCATGGCCAGCTCGAATGCAAACTTCATGATCCGGTCCACGCCTTTGCGGCTGAAGGTCGAAATCTGCTGCGCCATTTCGCGCTCGGTGCCTTCGAACAGGCGCCCGCCCATGGAGGAGTATTCGCCCTCGGTGTTCTCGCGCACTACGTAATAATCGATGTCGCCGACTTTGCGGCTGGCCAGCGGACAGAAGACGCCTGGCATCAGTCGCACCGGACGCAGGTTGACGTACTGGTCGAATTCGCGCCGGAACTTGATCAGGGAATCCCACAGCGAGACGTGATCCAGCACCTTGGCCGGCCAGCCGGTTGCGCCGAAGAAGATGCAGTCGTGGCCGCCGATTGTGTCCTTCCAGTCGGGCGGCATCCACCAGCCGTGCTTGTCGTAGTTGTCGCAGCTCCAGTCGAAGTGATCGAAGGAAAGCGCAAGGCCGAACTTGCGTCCCGCCGCGTCCAGCGCGCGCACGCCTTCTGGCATCACTTCCTTGCCGATGCCGTCGCCGGCGATGACGGCTATTCTGTGAGATTTCATGATTCCCTCGAACTATTTTGGCGGGTCTGACTGGATTTTAACTTCAACGCGCCGAATGGTCTGGTTTTTTATCCGGCCAATCGCCATAATTGCCCGGCCCTTGCAGGTTGCACGCAATTCTCCATTTGACGCCGGTGCGGCGAGCAGGCGAACCGAATCCGAGGGGGAAGCTGATGAACGCGGTTGAAAACTACGAAGTCTATGCCATCCGCTACGCGACGCTGGCGCGCAAAGCGTCCGACAATTTCATCGGCGGCGATCCGCACGAAGACGCCAGCCCGCTCGATTACTTCGTCTGGCTTGCGCGCAGCCCCGCGCGCACGTTTGTCGTCGACACCGGTTTCGAGCTCGGCGCGGCCGAGCGCCGCGGCCGCAGGATGCTGCTCGCGCCGGACATCGGATTGAAGCGCCTGGGGGTGGACGCGGCCGAGGTGCGCGATGTCATCATTACCCATTTGCACTACGACCACGTCGGCAATTTCGCCTTGTTTCCCAAGGCCCGATTTCATCTGCAGGACAGGGAAATGCAATTCGCCACCGGCAGGCACATGGCGCAGCCGATATTTTCGCACGCCTACGAAGTGGAGGAGGTGGTGGGCATGGTGCGCGAGGTTTACATGGGCAGGGTGGTGTTTCACTACGGCGATAGCGTGCTCGCGCCCGGACTGTCGCTGCATCGCATCGGCGGACACACCATGGGCATCCAGTCGGTGCGCGTGCATACCCGCATCGGCTGGATCGTGCTGGCCTCGGATGCCACCCACCTCTACGCCAATATGGACGAGGTGCGGCCGTTTCCGATCGTGCACGATGTAGGCGCGATGGTGGAGGGTTACCGCCGCCTGCGCGAACTCGCCGACGACCCGCGCTACGTCGTGCCCGGACACGACCCGCTGGTGATGCAGCGCTATCCGGTGGCCGGTCCCGGACTGGAGGGCGTGGCGGTGCGCCTGGACGCCGAGCCGCGCGCGCAGTAGTCGCCGTCTCCATTGCCCTGCCGTGAATCTGATCGCGCTCGAAACCTCCACCGAATACTGTTCGCTCGCCGTGTCGCGCGGCGCGCAGTTGTTCGAGCGCAGCTTCCATGCCGGGCAGCGGCATTCCGAACTCGCGCTGCCCGCGCTGCGCGAACTGCTGCGGGAAGCGCAGCTGGAGATTTCGTCCGTCCAGGGCATCGCCTACGGCGCGGGACCGGGATCCTTCACCGGGCTGCGCATCGCCTGCGGCCTGGCGCAGGGGCTGGCGCTGGCGCGCAACCTGCCGGTAACGGGCATCGGCACGCTGCTCGCGCTGGCGCAGGGCTGCGGTTTCGACAAGGTGATCGCCTGCCTCGATGCCCGCATGGGCGAGGTGTATCATGCGGTGTATCGCAGAAGCGGCGAAAACTGGATCGAAATGCACGCGCCCGCACTTTATAAGCCCGATGGCGTGCCCCCGGTCGACGGCGGGGACTGGTTCGGTTGCGGCAGCGGTTTTCGCGTGCATGGCGCAGCGCTGGCGCAGTGTTACCGCGGCAACCTGTCGGGCATCGACGCCGACGCCGTGCCGAACGCGGCGGCGATGCTGCGGCTCGCGCTGCCGGTGTTCGCCGCCGGACAGGGACTCGATGCCGCAGAAGCTGCGCCCCTGTACGTGCGCGACAAGGTCGCGCTGAAATCGAGCGAACGATGAGCGCCGTACTTAAACCGCTGCTCGAGTTGCGCCCGATGACCGAAGCCGATCTGCCGGCGGTGATGGCGATTGAAAACGCGATCTACGCTTTTCCCTGGACGCAGGGCAATTTCCGCGATTCGCTCGCCGCCGGCTACAGCTGCTGGATCTACGCGCGTGACGGTGGCCTGATCGCTTATGCCGTGCTGATGGCGGGGGCGGACGAGGCGCATCTGCTCAACCTCAGCATTGCCGCGAATTGTCAAAGGCAAGGTCATGGCAGCGTGCTGTTGCTGCATCTGTGCGAATGCGCGCGTGCGGGCGGCGCGCGGCGGATTTTTCTGGAAGTGCGCCCGTCGAACCTTGCGGCAGTGCGGCTGTATGAGCGCCATGGATTCCGCCTGGTGGGTCTGCGGCGCGATTACTATCCCGCGCCCGCCGGTCGCGAGGACGCGCTGGTATTCAGCCTGCCGCTATGAACCCGCGCCGGGAATTGTTCCTCGAGGAAATGGGATTGACGCCGCTTTGGCGGCTCAGGACCGCGGCGGCGGCGGGCGCGGCGCCGGGCGCGCAATTGCAGGCCCGGCCCGCCGACGCGAGCCGTGCCGACGCCGAGGCGCCGGCTTCGCCGCAAGCTGCGGTTGCTGCGGCGGGGCGCGCCGCCGGCATCGCGCGCATGGACTGGGCCGGGCTTAAGGCGGCAGTTGCCGCGTGCACGGCATGCGGCCTGCGCAAGACGTGCAAGCAGACCGTGTTCGGCGTCGGCGACGAGCAGGCGGACTGGCTGCTGGCGGGCGAGGCGCCGGGCGCGGAGGAGGACGCCCGCGGCGAGCCCTTCGTCGGCCAGGCGGGAAAGCTGCTCGACGCCATGCTTGCGGGCATCGGCTTGAAGCGCGGCGAGGATGTCTATATCGCCAACGTGCTCAAATGCCGGCCGCCCGGAAACCGCAATCCCGAGGCGCCGGAAGTGGCGCAGTGCGCGCCGTTTCTCGCGCGTCAGGTCGAACTGATCCGCCCCCGGCTGATTCTCGCCCTGGGGCGGTTCGCCTGCCAGACGCTGCTCGACACCGATGCGAGCATCGCCTCGCTGCGCGGCCGGGTGCACCACTATCGGGGCGTGCCGCTGATCGTCACCTATCATCCGGCCTACCTGCTGCGCAGCCTGCATGACAAGGCGAAGGCATGGGAAGACCTGTGTTTCGCCCGCCGCACCATGGCGGACTTGCGCCAACAAGTCCAAAGCCGCGTGGCGGCGCCTTGAAATCCGCCTGCGTGTCCCCACCTAAGCGGCAGGACTTACCGAGGAGAATGGATATGCGCCGAATATTGGCCCTGATGCTGGCCGCGGTTACGCTGAGTCTTTCCGGCTGCGGCTACAACGACATGCAGCGCGGCGACGAGCAGATCAAGGCCAGCTGGTCCGAAGTGCTGAACCAGTATCAGCGCCGCGCCGACCTGGTGCCGAACCTGGTCAATACGGTTAAGGGATTTGCGGCACAGGAGCAGCAGGTTTTTATCCAGGTGACCGAAGCGCGCGCGAAAGTGGGCAGTATCCAGGCCACGCCCGAGCTGATCAACGATCCGGCGGCGTTCGCCAAATTCCAGCAAGCGCAGGCCGGACTTTCCAGCGCGCTCTCGAGGCTGCTGGTGGTGTCGGAAAATTATCCGCAGCTGAAATCGGACGCGAATTTCCGCGACCTGCAGGCGCAGCTCGAAGGCACCGAGAACCGCATCGCGGTGGCGCGCAACCGCTACATCAAGGCGGTGCAGGAATATAATACGCTGATACGCACTTTCCCCAACAACCTGACCGCAATGGCGTTCAGCTACCAGGTGAAGCCGAATTTCGCGGTAGAGAACGAAAAGGCGCTCGCTGCGCCGCCGACGGTGAGTTTCGACAAACCCGCCGCCGCCGCGGCACCGGCCAAGTAGTGCGGATGATGGCCCCGGGCGCAGCGGCGCAGGTCGATCGCGGTCTGGCCGGCCAAGCTAATCGGCGTACATCCGCGCTCGAGCACGCATGCGCGCTCTGATTCGCTCGTTCGGTATACTGGCCCTGGTGCTCGCATCGGCTGCCGCCGCCGCAGCTGCGGACGAGGTTGCGGTGCCGCCGCTCACGGCGCGCGTCACCGACCTGACCGGCACGCTGAACGTGGGGCAACTCGCCTCGCTCGAATCCGAGCTGCGCGCCTTCGAACAAAAAAAGGGCAGCCAGATCGCGGTGCTGATGTTGCCGAGCACCCAGCCCGAAACCATAGAGCAGTATTCGATCCGCGTCGCCGATCGCTGGAAAATTGGCCGCACAAGAACCGACGACGGCGTGATCCTGCTCATCGCCAAGAACGACCATAAGGTGCGCATCGAAGTCGGCTACGGCCTCGAGGGCGCGATCCCCGATGTGGTGGCAAACCGCGTCATCCGCGAGGTGATCGCGCCGCATTTTCATGCCAACGACTTCTACGGCGGCATTCGCGATGGCACCCAAACGCTGATGAAATTGATCAATGGCGAGCAGCTGCCGCCGCCGGCGCAGGCGCAGACCTCCGGTGGCGTCGATTACCAATCGCTGTTCGTGATATTGCTGGTGGTGGTCATCGTCGCGGGCGGAGTGCTGAAGGCGATGCTCGGGCGCGTGTTCGGTTCTGTGGCTACCGGCGCTGCGGCGGGTTTCATTGCCTGGGTGCTCGCCGGGGCGCTGGGCGCAGCCGCGATCGCCGGCATTGTCGCATTCGTTATGGCCCTGACCGGCGTCGGCCGCGGCTACTACCTGGTCGGTCACCACGAACTGCTGATCCCGCTGCTCGCGGCCGCCTTGGTTGAGGGCAGCGAGAAGCCGTGATAAACTCGATGTTTACGCCGGTGTAGCTCAGCTGGTTAGAG
>DAIDTN010000237.1 GCA_027457185.1 Burkholderiales bacterium
ATCGCGGTCGTGCGAGATCGCGAGCAGCGTGCCGGGGTAATCGCGCAACCACTGCTCCAGCCAGATCACCGCATCCAGATCGAGGTGGTTGGTCGGTTCGTCGAGCAGCAGCAGGTCGGAGCGGCACATGAGCGCGCGCGCGAGCTTCAGGCGCATGCGCCAGCCGCCGGAGAAAGCGTCCACCGCCTGCTCCAGTTCGCCCGCGCCGAAGCCGAGCCCGTGCATCAGGCTGGCGGCGCGGCTGCGCGCGGCGTAGCCGCCGACGTGCTCGAATGCTTCGTACAGACCGGCGAGGCGCTCGCCGTCGTCCTGTTCGTGCGCTCGCGTCAACTCCTGTTCGAGCGCGCGCAGGGGCGCATCGCCGTCGATGACGAAATCGATCGCCGCCTGCGCGCTCGCCGGAATGTCCTGCGCCACATGGGCGACCGCGATCCGTGCGGGCAATTCCAGATCGCCCGCTTCCTGGTGCAGTTCGCCCAGCAACAGCGCGAACAGGCTCGACTTGCCGCAGCCGTTCGGCCCGACCACGCCGATCTTCTGTCCGGCATGCAAAGTCAGGTCGACGGCTTCGAGCAGGAGCTTGCTGCCGCGCGCGAGCGTGAGTTGGCGGAGTGTGATCATTGGATGTCGCGATTCCTGGCGCACAGGGCGCGGAGCGAACCCGGCAAAGACAAAACCCGGTCGTCGCCGGCGTTCCGCGCAGCTAGCGCTTTAATCGCTGTCGCAGGCAGCCGCTGCGACGCTTTGTCCGGGCAGGCGGCACTACTGGATTTCCTCGGCCGGATCGATTTTGCGGGCCTCGTCCTCGAGCATCACCGGAATGCCGTCGCGGATGTGGAATGCCAGCCGGTCGGCCTTGCAGATGAGTTCCTGTTCAGCCTTGCGGTAGAGCAGCGGCCCCTTGCAGATTGGACACACCAGGATATCAAGCAGTCTTGAGTCCATTTAGCTTCGCCAGGATAAAATCGATAAACGCCGGGGCCAACTCGGCCTCGACCTGCAGCGCGTACCAGTGCTCGCGCGCAAACGCTTCGCATTTTACCGCATCCTTCTCGGTCATAAGCAGCGCATCGCAATCGCCGAAATCGAGATCGTTGGCCGTATAGGCGTGGTGATCGGGGAACGCGTGATTCACGCAGTCCAGACCCAGACGCGCGAGCTGATCGAAAAAGCGTTTCGGATTGCCGATGCCGGCGACGGCATGCAGCTTTTTGCGCGCGAACGCGGCTGCCGGCAGGCTCCCTCGCGGAGCGGCCACGCGGCGGAAGTTGTCGCCTCGCAGATCCATGCGAAACGCAGGCTGGTGAATTCCGGGCGCCGCCGAGTTGACCACCCAGGCGTCGACCCGGCGTGAAACCGGCTCGCGCAGCGGCCCCGCGGGCAACAGCAATCCGTTACCGGCGCGGCGCTCATCCTCGACCGCTATTTCGATGTCGCGTGCGAGGCGATAGTGCTGCAGTCCGTCGTCGAACAGCAGCACATCGCAATCGGGATGGGCGGCAAGCAGGCCCAAGGCGGCGGCGGCGCGATCGCGCCCTATCCATACCGGACAGCCGCTGGCGCGCGCCAACAACAATGGCTCGTCGCCGACCAGATTCACCGGGCTGGCGGCGTCAACCGCCATCGGCGCCGCGGCGCTGCCGCGGTAACCACGGCTGACGATACCGGGCTTGCGGCCGTTTTTATTCAGCATCGCGGCCAGCCATAAGACCAGCGGCGTCTTGCCGGTGCCGCCTACCACGAGATTGCCGACCACGATCACCGCCACCGGCAGTCTGACCGCGGGCAAGGCGCCGCTGCGATAGGCGAACCGGCGCAATGCCGCCAGCAGACGATACAGCAGGCTCGCCGGCCACAACGCGAGCGACAGCGCGCTAAGGCGATACCAGTGGCGTTCCGGAAAGCTTGCTTCCACTTCGTACACTCCCCGGCGAGAATCGCTGCGGCGGGTTACTTGCCCTGGTTCGGGGTCTGGGTCTGCGTGGCGAAGGAAATGTGGCCGTAGCCGGCCAGCCTGGACGCTTCCATGATGTTGATCACGGACTGGTGGGTAGCGTTGGCGTCGGCGCTGATCACCACCACCGGATCCTTGAGTTCGCCCGCGGCACGGCGCATCTCATCCGCAAACTCGCTTGCGTCATGGAATACCACCGGCCGCCGATTGATGGTGTACTGCCCGGCGACGTTGACGGTGACGTTGATTTCGTTGGGCCGCTCCAGCAGTTTCTGCGCATCGGCGGCGGGCAGATTGATCTGCAATTCGGCATACTTCGAATAGGTGGTTGTGATCATCAGAAAAATAAGGATCACCAGCAGCACATCGATCAGCGGAATCAGATTGATCTCCAGGGGTTCCCTGGTATGGAACCGCTGGAAATTCATGCTTTGTCTTGCATCTGCTGCCGCTTGGCGGAATCGAAATCGAGGCGCTCGCCGTGTATCAGGTCGACCAGCTTGCTCGCCTGCTGCTCCATGTCGACCAGGAAGCTCTCGACTTTGGCGCGAAAATGACGGTAGAAAATCATCGCCGGAATTGCGATCACCAAGCCAAGCGCGGTGTTATACAGCGCCACCGATATTCCGTGCGCCAGCACCTGGGGGTTGGTGCCCGCGGGCGATTGCGAGCCGAAAATCTCAATCATGCCCACTACCGTGCCGAACAGGCCCATCAGTGGCGCAATGGTAGCCAGTGTGCCCAGGGTGGTGAGGAAGCGCTCCAGCTCGTGCGATACGGCATGCCCCGCCTCTTCGATCGCTTCCTTCATCACATGGCGCGGGCTCTGGTGATTTCTCAGCCCGGCAGCCAGCACCTGCCCGAGCGGGGAATCCTTGGCCAGTTGGTCCAGCATCCGCGAATTCACGCCCTGCTGCCGGTAGGCACTGACCACCTTGCCAAGCAGGTCAGCAGGCACAATTTTTTCTTTGCGCAACATCATCAGGCGCTCGATGATCAATGCTACCGCGATGATCGAAGCGATCAACAGCGGATAAATCGGCCAGCCCGCAGCGGTGATGAGCACAAACAATTGACTCTCCTGGAAATTTTTTGCCGACGTCACTTTAGCTTCTGCGCGACTTTTCGGCAAGGCTTACACGCCGGCGTGCGCACGTCCGATCGCATCGCCGGCGCAGAGCCAGTGTCGCATTGCGCCGGCGAGTATGCGCGCGCGGCGGCGGCCTTTTCATGGCGGCGCGGGCCGCAACCAGCGGCGCAAAAAGCTTATCCACAGTTTGTGTGGATAAAGTTGTGTACAGTTCCCGGAAAAACAACTTAAGTGGAGCGGCTACAAGGCTTTTTCGCCGTTGCCTGCAAATTAGGCCGACCTTTTTACACCTTTAAAACAGCATGTTATAGCCGCCGCAGAGGGAAGCCATTTGCCTAATCAGCGGGCAGGCCGCGCGTAAGGCCTTGCTGTGGATAGTGTAATATCAACACATGCCTTCAGAGCCAGATTTGACGCGGGTTTCCAGCCCCCTCCCGAGGGAAATTCTCAGCGTTTCCGCGCTCGCTCGCAGCGTGCGCGATCTGCTTGAACATCGCTATCCGCTGTTGTGGGTGGCGGGTGAAATTTCCAATTGCGTACGCGCCAAATCCGGGCATCTGTATTTCTCGCTCAAGGACGAAATGGCGCAGGTGCGCTGCGTGATGTTCCGCAATCGCGGCCAATATCTGGACTGGGAGCCGCGCGAAGGTTTAATGGTGGAAGTGCGCGCGCTGGTCACCTTGTACGAGGCGCGCGGCGATTTCCAGCTAACCGTGGAAGCGATGCGCCGCGCCGGCCAGGGCGCGCTGTTCGAAGCCTTTCTCAGGCTGCGCGACAAGCTGGACAAGGAAGGACTGTTCGATGCCGCGCACAAAAAACCGCTGCCCCTCTACCCGCAGCGCATAGGCATCGTCACGTCGCCGCAGGCCGCAGCCTTGCGCGATGTGCTCACCACGCTGGCGCGGCGCAATCCCTCCATTCCCGTGGTCCTGTATCCGGCACAGGTGCAGGGGGAAGCCGCGGCGCAGCAGCTTGCTGCGGCCATCGCCACCGCGGCAAAACGCAATGAATGCGATGTGCTGATCCTGTGCCGAGGCGGCGGCTCGATCGAGGACCTTTGGGCATTCAACGACGAAGGGCTGGCGCGCGCGATCTACGCCAGTCCGATCCCGGTGGTCACCGGGATCGGACATGAGACCGACTTCACCATTGCCGAGTTCGTCGCCGACCGGCGCGCTGCCACCCCGACAGCTGCGGCGGAGTTGGCGGCACCGGCGCGCGCAGATCTGCTCGCCGATTTGCGCCGGCTGAGGCAGTCGCTATTGCGACAGATCCAGTTCGCACTCGATGCAAGAGCACAGCGCGTGGACTCTCTGGCTGGACGCCTGCAGAGCCCCACTGATCGTCTGGCCGCAAACTCCGCCCGCCTGGGCGCGGCACGCGTCCGCCTGATCGCGGCGCTTGCGCTGTGCACGCGCAATGCGCAGTGGCGCCTGGCGCATGCGGTGCACAGACTCGCGGCGGCGATGCCGAACCTGGACGTGCTCCGGCATGAGATCGTCCAGCTGGAAACCGCACTGCGCCGCGCTGCATCACGACAGCTGACGGCGCGCGCCGAAAACCTTGCACGCCTTTCTCTGGGCCTCGCCCACCTGGATCCTGCCGCAGTGCTCGAGCGCGGCTACGCCATCGCGCGCAGGCCCGATGGTAGCGTCGTGCGCGCGAGCGCAGACCTGCGCCCCGGGGATCCGCTGGAACTCACGTTCGCGCGCGGCACGGCGGGAGTGCGCGTCGAAAAACCCCCTTGACGCCACGGACTTCGTTGCCACGGGCGTGGCTTATCGCCTACAATCGTCGCCAACGCATCCGCGACAATCCGACAAGGAGAATCCAAAATGGAACATAAATTACCCCCGCTGCCCTATGCGATGGATGCATTGCAGCCGCACATCTCCAAGGAAACACTCGAATTCCACTACGGCAAACATCATCAGGCCTATGTCACCAATCTGAACAACCTGATCAAATGTACGGAATTCGAAAACGCGAGCCTCGAAGACATCACCCGGAAAGCTTCGGGCGGCATGTTCAACAACGCTGCCCAGGTATGGAACCACAGGTTCTACTGGAACTGCCTTTCGCCCAAAGGCGGCGGCGCACCCGCTGGCGCGCTAGCCGCAGCGATCGACAAGAAATGGGGTTCATTCGCCGCATTCAAGGAAGCCTTCTCCAAATCGGCGGTGGGCAATTTCGGCTCGGGCTGGACCTGGCTGGTGAAAAAGGCCGACGGCTCGGTCGACATCGCCAATACCAGCAATGCGGC
>DAIDTN010000238.1 GCA_027457185.1 Burkholderiales bacterium
GGAGCGCGGGCGTCTGGTGACCGAACTGATGAAACAGCCGCAGTACGAGCCGCTGCAGGTATGGGAAATGGCCCTGACGCTGTTCGCGGTGAACAACAGCTATTTCGATGACATCGACGTGAAGAAGGCGCTGGCCGCGGAAAAGGCCATGCTCGCATTCATCAAGGACAAATACGCCGCACTGGTCGAGCGCATCGAGAGCACCAAGGACCTTTCCAAGGAAGACGAAGCCACGCTGCACCAGGCGGTCAAGGACTTCAAGCAGAACGGAACGTATTAACTGAATCCTCCCTCTGCCGCGTTTGCGGCGAGAGGGAGAAAAGCCAAAGGCAAAGGCAATGGCAGGTTCGAAGGAAATCAAGACCAAGATCAAGAGCGTGCAAAACACGCGCAAGATCACCAAGGCGATGGAAATGGTCGCGGCCTCCAAGATGCGCAAGGCGCAGGAGCGCACGCGCGCGGCCCGCCCCTATGCCGAGAAAATCCGCAACGTCGCTGCCCATCTGTCGCATGCCAATCCGGAGTACCGCCACCCGTACCTGGTGACGCGCGACACGGTCAAGAAAGTCGGCATCATCGTCGTCACGGCGGACAAGGGGCTGTGCGGCGGGTTGAACACCAACGTCCTGCGCATGGCCCTGTCCAAGATGCGCGAGTGGGAGTCCCAGGGCGAGAGCTTCGAAGTGTGCTGCATCGGCAACAAGGGCCTGGGCTTCATGCAGCGCCTCGGCGCCAACGTGGTGTCGCACGTGGTCGGCCTGGGCGACAAGCCGCACATGGAACGCCTGATCGGCGCGCTGAAAATCATGCTCGACGGCTACGCCGAAGACCGTTTAGACCGGCTGGAGATTTTCTACACCAAATTCATCAACACCATGAAGCAGGAGCCGGTGATGGAGCAGCTCCTGCCGCTGACGGGCGAGCGGCTCGGCGCGCCCGAAGGCTCCTGGGACTACATCTACGAGCCGGACGCCAAGTCGGTGCTCGACCAGACCCTCACGCGCTACATCGAAGCGCTGATCTACCAGTCGGTGACCGAGAACATGGCGTCCGAACAAAGCGCACGCATGGTGGCGATGAAGGCGGCGAGCGACAACGCGGGCAGCGTCATCGACGAACTGACCCTGATCTACAACAAGTCGCGCCAGGCGGCGATCACCAAGGAATTGTCGGAGATTGTCGCCGGCGCGGCGGCGGTTTAAGTAACAAACCGAATTCGAATTGAACTACTAGGAAAAGACGATGAGCCAACAAGGAACAATCGTACAGTGCATCGGTGCCGTGGTGGACGTGGAATTCCCGCGCGACCAGATGCCGCATATATACGACGCGCTGAAAATGGACGAAATCGGGCTCACCCTCGAAGTCGAGCAGCAACTCGGCGACGGGGTCGTGCGCACCATTGCCCTGGGTTCCTCCGACGGCCTGCGCCGCGGCATGAAAGTGATCAACACCAATGCGCCGATCTCGGTCCCGGTGGGGCCGAAGACCCTCGGCCGCATCGTCGACGTGCTCGGCCGCCCGATCGACGAGGCCGGCCCGATAGGCGCCGAGAAAGTCGCCTCGATCCACCGCATGGCGCCGAAGTACGAGGAGCTCTCTCCAAGCCAGGAGTTGCTCGAGACCGGCATCAAGGTGATCGACCTGGTATGTCCGTTCGCCAAGGGCGGCAAGGTCGGCCTGTTCGGCGGCGCGGGCGTGGGCAAGACCGTGAACATGATGGAGCTGATCAACAACATCGCGAAGAAACACTCGGGCCTGTCGGTGTTCGCCGGCGTGGGCGAGCGCACGCGCGAGGGCAACGACTTCTACCATGAGATGAAGGACGGCGGCGTGCTCGACAAAGTCGCCCTGGTCTATGGCCAGATGAACGAGCCGCCCGGCAATCGTCTGCGCGTGGCGTTGACCGGACTCACCATGGCCGAATACTTCCGCGACGAAGGCCGCGACGTGCTGTTCTTCGTCGACAACATTTACCGCTTCACCCTGGCAGGCACCGAAGTGTCGGCGCTGCTCGGCCGCATGCCTTCGGCGGTGGGCTATCAGCCGACGCTGGCCGAAGAGATGGGTCGGCTGCAGGAACGCATCACCTCCACCAAGACCGGCTCGATCACTTCGATCCAGGCCGTGTACGTGCCCGCCGACGATCTGACCGACCCCTCGCCCGCGACCACCTTCGGCCACCTCGACTCGACCGTGGTGCTGTCGCGCGACATCGCTTCGCTCGGCATTTATCCCGCGGTCGACCCGCTCGACTCGACGTCGCGCCAGATGGACCCGCACGTGGTGGGCGAAGAGCACTACACCACCGCGCGCGCGGTGCAGCAGACACTGCAGCGCTACAAGGAACTGCGCGACATTATCGCCATTCTGGGCATGGACGAGCTCTCGCCCGAAGACAAACTGGCGGTGGCGCGCGCGCGCAAGATCCAGCGCTTCCTGTCGCAGCCGTTCGACGTGGCCAAGAACTTCACCGGCCAGGAAGGCAAGTACGTGCCGCTGAAGGAAACCATCCAAGGCTTCAAGGGCATCGTCGCCGGAGATTACGACAGTCTCCCCGAGCAGGCGTTCTACATGGTGGGCGGCATCGAGGAAGCGGTTGAGAAGGCGAAGACGCTGAAATAGACGGCCCCGGCTTAGCCCAGGGTCGGCGAAAAGAGGTTCCAAGTCATATGGCACACACCATTCACGTAGACGTCGTCAGCGCCGAGGAATCCATCTACTCCGGCGAAGCCGAGTTCGTGGTGCTGCCGGGCGAAGCGGGCGAGCTCGGCATCTATCCCAAGCACACGCCGCTGATCACGCGCATCAAGCCGGGCACCGTGCGCATCAAGCCCGCGAGCGGCGGCGAGGAAGAGCTGATTTTCGTCGCCGGCGGCATCCTCGAAGTGCAGCCCAACCTGATCACGGTCCTCGCCGACACCGCCATCCGCGGTCACGACCTGGACGAAGCCAAGGCGCTCGAAGCGCACAAGCTTGCGCAGGAAAGCCTGACCGACCGCACCGGCAAAATGGAATACGCCAAGGCCATGTCCGAACTGGCCGAAGCCGCCGCCCAGATCGCCGCCATCCGCAAACTGCGCCGGCGCAAGTAAGCGGCGCCGCTACCGGGCAAGAAAAATTGTAGGAGGGGCGTCCTCGCCCCGACCAAAATAAGCGGTTCTGTCCGCCTTTTCTCATTGATCTATCGGTTGGAGAGACAGTATTCATGCGCTTCTCCGGGCAATCGCACCCGATCGGCGGCATCCCCGTCCGTTCGGCCTACTGCCCTCCGCCCGCCTGCTGCTGTATCCTTACGCGAACGAAAACACGTGGGCCGGCAATCCGATGCCGGCGCGCCGCATCGTAGAAGAGGAACCCGCCATGGACAACACCCAACTCGCTGAACTTCTCATGGGCATCGCCAAAGCGCAGGGCGCCATCATCGACGCCATCGAGCGCGCCGAGCCCGGCTTCAAGAACAATCACGCCGTACCCATCCTCACCACCGCCGCCAACGTGCGCGCCGCCGTGCCGCGCATCCAGGATCTGCCTGCGCGCATATTGTTGCGCATGCAGGGGCGGGCTGCGTTCGACGTGGCGCAAATCCAGCAGGATCTGGAGGCAGCGTTTGCTTCGCATGGCGCTCCGCCCGGCGCGTCGGCGGAGCCCGGCGCGAATCTTTCGCCGGCGGCGATGCGGGCGGCGGCGCGGGTGCCGGGTGCGGCGCCGGCTGTTCCTGCGACGGCGGCGCCTGGTGAGAACTTGGATTTCAGCGCCAAGTCCTGAGTTGTCCTAGCAGATATTATTGCGGGATGGGCCGGATAACCGACGGGGCAACTGCTACTCCGACGCGTTTACCACGGTAATCTGGTCGTTCAGCGTCCAGAAGTCGTACAGATAGCCGACCCCCAGCAGGCCCGCGGTGCACAGGTAAATGATCCCGGTGACCCACTTGCCCATATACATGCGGTGCACGCCGAACAGGCCCAGGAAAGTAAGCAGCACCCACGCGCCGGTGTAATCCACGCGACCGGCGCGAAAGCGCAGGTTGGCTTCGCGGTCCATGCCGGGGATGAGGAACAGGTCGATCAGCCAGCCGATGCCGAGCAGGCCCAGGGTGAAGAACCAGATGGTTCCGGTGACCGGCTTGCCGT
>DAIDTN010000239.1 GCA_027457185.1 Burkholderiales bacterium
CACGCATCTGCCCGGCGTGATTCTGCGCAATATCCTGGAGAGCCCGGCCTGGTACACGGCTTACACGCCCTACCAGCCGGAAATCTCGCAGGGCCGACTGGAAGCGCTGATCAATTTCCAGACCATGGTGTGCGAGCTCACCGGCATGGCCATCGCCAATGCGTCCATGCTCGACGAGGCCACCGCCGCGGCCGAAGCGATGGCGCTGTGCCGGCGCAGCGGCAAAGGCGCGAGCAATGTGTTCTTCGTCGCGGACTCGGTGCTGCCGCAGACTGTTGACGTGGTGCGCACGCGCGCCGAACCATTGGGCCTGGAGCTGAAAACCGGCCCGGCGCAGGCTGCGGCGACAAGCGAGTGTTTCGGCGCGCTGCTGCAGTATCCCTGCGTCAACGGCGAGGTCGAGGACTATCGCGCCCTGGTGGAGGCGGTGCACGCGCGCGGCGGCCTGGTCGCGGTTGCCGCCGATCTGCTCGCGCTCACGCTGCTCAGCCCGCCGGGAGAGTGGGGCGCGGACGTGGTGGTCGGCTCGGCGCAGCGCTTCGGCGTGCCGCTGGGCTTCGGCGGCCCGCACGCGGCCTATTTCGCCACCCGGGACGAACTCAAGCGCAACCTGCCCGGGCGCCTGGTTGGGCTGACGCGCGACAGCCAGGGCGATCCGGCCTACCGGCTCGCGCTGCAGACGCGCGAACAGCATATACGGCGCGACAAGGCCACCAGCAACATCTGCACCGCGCAGGTGCTGTTGGCGGTGATCGCGAGCATGTATGCGGTGTATCACGGTCCGCGCGGCCTGGCCCGCATCGCGCAAAGGGTTCATCGCCTCACCGGCGTGCTTGCCGCGGGTCTGAAGCAATTGGGCGCGGTCATCGACAACCGGTCCTGGTTCGATACGCTGACCATCGCGACCGGGGCGCGCACCGAGGCCGTGCACGCCGAGGCGCTGGCGCGCGGCGTCAACCTGCGCCGCATCGACGACGGCCGCGTCGGCGTATCGCTCGACGAAACCACGACCGCGGCGGAGGTGGCGCTGCTGTGGCAGATTTTCGCTCCAGCCGGCGCGCTCGCCCCGGATTTCGAAGCGATCGAGCGCGACGTCGGGGATGCATACGCGCAGGCGCTCAAGCGCAGCAGCAGTTATCTGCAGCACCCGGTATTCAACGCGCACCACTCCGAAACTGCGATGCTGCGCTATCTGCGCGAGCTCGCGGACCGCGATCTGGCGCTCGACCGGACGATGATTCCGCTGGGATCCTGCACCATGAAGCTGAACGCGACCAGCGAAATGCTGCCTATCACCTGGCCCGAGTTCGCGCAGATCCATCCGTTCGCGCCGGCGGCGCAGACCGCGGGTTACCGCGAATTGATCGCCGCGCTCGAGCGCATGCTGTGCGCCATCACCGGCTATGCGGCGGTATCGCTGCAGCCCAACGCCGGGTCGCAGGGCGAGTTCGCCGGCTTGCTGGTGATCCGCGCCTGGCATCGCGCGCGCGGCGAGGGCCGGCGCAATTTATGCCTGATTCCGGCTTCGGCGCACGGCACCAATCCGGCGTCCGCGCACATGGCGGGCATGCAGGTGGTGGTGGTCGCCTGCGATACCGCCGGCAATGTCGATCTCGCCGATCTGCGCGCCAAGGCGGCGCAACACAGCGGCGAACTGGCGGCGATCATGCTGACCTACCCGTCGACCCATGGCGTGTTCGAGCCGGGTGTCAGCGAAATCTGCGATATCGTGCACGGCCACGGCGGCCAGGTGTACATCGACGGCGCCAACCTGAACGCGATGGCCGGTGTGTGCGCGCCGGGGGAATTCGGCGGCGACCTGTCGCATATGAATCTGCACAAGACCTTCGGTATTCCGCACGGCGGGGGCGGACCCGGCGTCGGCCCGCTCGCGGTCGCGGCGCATCTCGCCCCATTCCTGCCCGGACACCGCGAACTGCCGGCGGGGAAACACAATATCGGCGCAGTGGCCGCCGCGCCCTACGGCAGCGCCGGCGTCATGCCGATTGCGTGGATGTATATCACCCTGCTCGGCTGCGAAGGCGTGCGCGCCGCGAGCGAAGTGGCGATCCTGAATGCAAACTATCTCGCCAGGCGTCTGGCGCCGCACTATCCGGTACTCTACAGCGGGTCGGGCGGACTGGTCGCGCACGAGTGCATCCTCGATCTGCGCGGGTTGAAGGAGGCGAGCGGCATCAGCGCCGAGGACGTGGCCAAGCGGCTGATCGACTATGGTTTTCACGCGCCCACGCTGTCGTTTCCGGTCGCCGGAACGTTGATGGTCGAACCCACCGAAAGCGAACCCAAGGCGGAACTCGATCGTTTCATCGACGCAATGATCGCAATTCGCGCGGAAATCCACGCGGCGGAGCAAGCCGGGTCGGAGCACGACGACAATCCGCTCAAACACGCGCCGCATACGGCCGCCATGGTGTGTGCGGATGCCTGGCCGCACCGCTATGCGCGCGAGCTCGCGGCCTATCCCCTTGCGAGCCTGCGCGCGCGCAAATACTGGCCGCCCGTGGGGCGCGCCGACAATGCCTACGGCGACCGCAACCTGGTCTGCACCCGTCTGGCCGCGCCGTCCTGAAACCCGGCACCCTGTAATTGCATTCGACAGGGGCGGCCGAACGCCGCCATGCGCAAGGGCAGGTACAATTACGCCCGAGTCGCAGCGTCTTGCTCGTGTTCTGGCGCGCCCGGCGCAGGCGTTGCAGCAAATGGAAGTCTCACTTGAGTCCGAGGCCCAAGCATGAATTACGAACTCTATTACTGGCCCGGTATACAGGGCCGCGGCGAATTCGTGCGTCTCGCACTTGAACAGGGCGGGGCCGAATACCGCGACATCGCGCTCTTGCCCGAGGAGCAGGGCGGCGGCGTACCGGCGCTGCTGAAATTCCTCGAGGGCCCCGACGTCGCGCGACCGCCGTTTGCGCCGCCGTTTCTGAAAGCCGGCCGCAGGCTGATCGGGCAGACTGCGAATATCCTGCTGTTTCTCGGCCCGCGGCTGGGACTTGCGCCGCGCGATGCCGATGGCCGGCTGTGGACGCATCAGCTGCAGCTGACGCTTGCCGACTTCGTGCTCGAGATTCACGATACCCATCATCCCATAGCCGGCGGACTCTACTATGAACAGCAGAAGGCCGAAGCCAAGCGCCGCAGCCGCGCATTCCTGGCGCAGCGCCTGCCGAAGTTCCTCGGCTATTTCGAATGCGTGATCGAGCGTGCCGGCGGCAAATGGCTGGCCGGCAGGCAGCTGAGCTATGCCGACCTGTCGATGGCGCAGGTGGTCGCCGGCTTGCGTTATGCGTTTCCGCTGGCGAGCAAGAAGGCGCTGCGCAGCTGCCCGCGGCTGCGCGCGCTGCACGACGCGGTGTTTGCGCGCCCGCGCATCAGGCGCTATGTCGCGTCGGGGCGGCGGCTGGCATTTAACAACGAAGACATTTTCCGGCACTATGCCGAACTGGATGACTAAGCGCTGCCTGCGGCCGTGCCGAATTCAAGACTGACCATTGCAGAACCGATGTTTCCAACTTTTTTTGACGGAGATTTGCATGCCTGAATCCTTGCTCGACGCCGTGACCGCCGGTGATGCCGCCCGCGTACGCACGCTGCTTGCCGCCGGCGCCGACTGCAACCAGCGCAACGGCGATGGCGCCACGGCGCTGATGCTGGCCGCGCATAGCGGCAGGCTCGACCTCGTCAAAACCCTGATCGATGCCGGCGCGGACGTGAATGCAAGGGACGAGCGCGGCTGGGGCGCGCTGATGAAAGCCGCCTACAATGCGGACCTGGACCGCGGTTTTGCCGGGGTAGCCCAGGCCCTCATCGACGCCGGTGCGGATGTGGAGGCACCGATCGGCTATGGCGTGCGGCCGCTGATGCTGGCGGCGGGCTACGGCGAGACGACGGTGGTCGAAACTCTGCTGCGCGCGGGCGCCGACGTTCTGGCGCGCAACGAAGGCGGCCTCACCGCGCTGATGATGGTGAAGGAGAAACATTACGTCGATGTCATCAACCTGCTGCACGAAGCGGAGCGGGAGGCCGGCGTGGGCGAGGGCAGTTGCGAAACCAAGAATGCGCCGGGCTCGAACGTCGTTACCTTCCTCAAGCCGCGCAAGTGAGCAATTGGCGCGGTGCGCGGCATCGGCAGCCGAGGTACGGGCGATCACCAGGGGCGCAATTGAATCGGCCGAATTATTCACGCGCGATGCGGTTTTTGGTTACCATCACGCTGAGCGGCTGAATACACCCATTTCTGTCCGTTTGCAACGCTCGCACCCGCCACGCCTAAGCTCATCCAGACCATGATTGCAAATCCGTTCTCGCGTACCGTCCTGCACCAGCATGCCGATCCGGCGCAGCGCCTGCTCGGCGTCGCGGCGCTCGCTCCGGACTCGGATGAACTCGCGCAACTGCTGCTTGCCGACCCGTCGACGCAGGTGCGCATCGCCGCAGCGCAGCGTTGTGCCGATCTGGCTGCGCTTGCCTCCGCCTGGGAAAAGGAATCCGATGCCGCCGTGCGACCTGCGCTCGCCTCTGCGTTGGGCGGGGCGCTGGCGCAAACGCAGGACAGCGCGCGGGCGCAGGCGCAACTCGCGGCGGACGAGTGCACGGATGCGATCCGGGTCGATGTGGCGTTGCACGCCACGGACGCCGAGCGCCGCCGCGCGGCAATTGGCAGCGTGTGCGACGAAGCGGCGCTGATAGATATCGTCCTGCACGGCGAGCATGCGGAGACGCGCATGGCGGCGGCCGAGCGCGTGTCCACGCCCGATGGGCTGCGCAAGCTCGCCGACGCGGCAAAGAACAAGGACCACGGTGTGGCCAGGCTCGCCCGGCAGCGGATCGATGCGATCAAGCACCGCCGCGAACAAGACACCGAAGCCGAGCTTGTCATTGCGCAACTCGAAGCGCTGGCGGCAGAGTCGGGGCCGATACTCACCGCGGTGATAGATCTCAACCGCCGCTGGCAGGCGCTGGACATGAATGGCGACGCGGCACGCCTCGCGCGCTGCGAAAGCGCGCGCCAGGCGATTCAGGCCCGGTTCGAGCGCGAGCAGAATGAGCAGCGCCTGCGGACGCAGTTCGAGCGCCGGTTGAGCGCGTGGATCGAAGGGCTGGGAACCGCGGCACCGGCCGCAGAGGACGCGCTTGCCGCGATGCGCACCGGGCTCGCCGCATTGCGCGAGGAGGCGCAGGGGAACAGTGATAGCGCCGCGCTGGCGCGGCTGGACCAGGCGCAGGACCGCATTGCGCAATGGGAGCAGCAACTCCAGGCCGCAGCCGGCACGCTGGCGCTGGTGGTCGAAGCCGAGCGGCTTGCCGCAGGCACGTCCCTCGACCATGCGGAATTGCCGGCACGCTGGCAGACGCTCGACCGTTCGATCCGGACGCCGGAGCTGACGCGGCTC
>DAIDTN010000240.1 GCA_027457185.1 Burkholderiales bacterium
GTCATACAAATACTGGGCGTTGAACACGTAGACGCCCATGCTGGCGAGCGCACGCTCCGGCTTATCCGGCATCGCGGGCGGCTTGGGCGGCTTTTCGACAAAGTCGGTGATGCGGCGCGAGCGGTCGACCGCCATCACGCCGAAGCTGCTCGCATCGGCAATGGGAACCTCGATGCAGGCGACGGTGCACTGCGCGCCGCGCTCGACATGATCGGTAAGCAGCAGCGAATAGTCCATCTTGTACACGTGGTCGCCCGCAAGGACGACGATGAGTTGCGGTCGCTTGCTGCGGATAATGTCGAGGTTCTGGAAAACCGCATCCGCCGTGCCGCGATACCAGGCGGTCTCATCGATGCGCTGCTGCGCCGGCAGCAGGTCGATGAATTCGTTCATCTCGGTCTTCAGGAACGACCAACCCCGTTGCAAATGGCGCAGCAGGCTGTGCGATTTGTATTGGGTTGCCACGCCTATCCGTCTGATCCCGGAATTGACGAAATTGGACAGCGCAAAATCGATAATGCGGAATTTTCCGCCGAAATACACGGCGGGTTTCGCGCGGTAGTCGGTGAGCTGTTTCAGCCGGTTGCCGCGTCCGCCGGCGAGCACGATGGCGAACGCGCGCTTGGGAAGCTGCAATCGGGCAAGAGTATCCGTGGGCATGGTCTTCCTCCTCTTGCATCCCGCCGGGGTGTGGGGAACGCGGCTACGCCTCTATATTACTGCTACCACCGGCATTCGGAAAATTGTGGTGGGCGTAGGCAGGCTGTGCCGGTTTTCGACAAGGCGTTGCGGCGTCCGATCGAAACAGGCGGCGCAGGAAAAGTATAAGATAGGAACATATGAGAACGTTGGAGTATCGAACACTACGAGCGGACCTGTCCCCGCGCGCTTCCGTGAATCAGCCGCCCGAGGGCAATTCCGGCGCGCGAGGCGCGGTCGATGCCGCGTGTCGCAGCGATGGGTAAGGATCCCTCGAAAATAAAGGTATGCCCGGAGTGCCGGCGCCTGGTCGAATCCGCGACCATGCGTCCGTTGTCGCGCAACCAGCTCGGCAGCGGCATCCGCTATGTCTGTCCGGATTGTTTCAAGCGCGTCCTTGCCTTGAGAAAGGTCGTGCGCGACGCACGCGGCAAATAGTTCGCTTGGCCTTCCGGGCCCGACCCCCGGCTCGCAACGAAGCGCTGGGTCCAAGCATCAGATCATTTCACCGGAGAAAAATCATGCCTATATACGAGTATCAATGCGCCTCCTGCGCGAAGGAATTCGAAATCCTGGTGCGCAATTCATCGACCGTGCCCGAATGTCCTGCCTGCCATGGCACCGAGTTGCGCAAGAAGCTGTCGGCATTCGCCGCGATCACCGGAGCGGCATCGGCCCAGGCGGAACTGCCTGCGTCCTGCCAGAGCTGCGGCAGTCCGGGCGGCCCGGGCGCTTGCGCATTCAACCCGTAATGAGTGCGGGCGCCAGGCTTGCGGGCACGCCCGAGCCGATGCATTTCTGGACCGGCGTCGGCGGGGTCCGGATAGCGGGGGATGCATGGGGTGACCCCAACGGGCCGCTGGTGCTGCTGCAACACGGCGGCGGACAAACGCGTCATGCCTGGAAAGGCGCCGGGGAAGTCCTGGGGGCGGCGGGCTATTACGCCGTCGCATTCGATGCGCGCGGTCACGGCGACTCGGACTGGGCTCCGGACGGGCTCTATGGCCAGGACGTGATGGTCGAGGACTTGAAATGCGTGGTCGCCGCGCTGGGCCGCCGGCGCCCGGTGCTGGTCGGCGCGTCCATGGGCGGCGGCACCAGCCTGGTCGCCATCGGCGAGGACCATGTGGATGCGACGGCGCTGGTGATGGTCGACATCGCCCCGCGCATCGAGATCGAAGGGATCGACAAGATCCAGGCGTTCATGAGCCAGAAGCCCGAGGGCTTCAGTTCGCTCGAAGAGGTGGCGCAGGCCATCGGCAACTATCAGCCGCACCGCAAACGCCCGCGAACGCTCGATGGTCTCGCCAAGAACGTGCGCCTGGGCGCGGACGGCAAATACCGCTGGCACTGGGATCCGCGTTTTCGTCCGGCGAAGCGGGACCTCGAAAAACGCCACGCACGTCTCGAAGCCTGCTCGAGAAGGCTGGCCTTGCCCACTTTGCTGGTACGGGGTGGGCTCTCGGATGTATTGAGCGAAGAGGGGGCGCAGGAATTCCTGCGCTTGTGCCCGCATGCCGAGTACGTGAATGTCACCGGCGCGGCGCACATGGTGGCGGGGGACCGCAACGACATTTTCGGCAATGCCGTGATCGAATTTCTGTCGCGCGCAGTGCCCGTAGGCGGCCAGCCGGTGCAAGCTGCGCACGAGCCGCACCCGCACCACGAGGGGCCGGCGGGCGACATCGTCGACGTGCCCTGAGCGTGTTGGCGCAACAGCGGGAGGAGGCGCCCGCTGTTCACTCGGTTTCAGGCAGGCGGCGCGGCGATCACGTCTTCGTATCGGTGGCGCTTCGTGATCAGGCCCGAATATTAGAAAACGTCCAGCGTAACCTCGAAAGCGGGGCGCGTGATGTCCACATGCGGCGTCCAGCATCCCAGTTTCTGGTAGGTCGCAATCGTCTGCGTCAGCACCGCGCGATCGATGTGAGGAAAGAAAGAAGCCTCGGCCGCGGCGACTTGTGCAGCCGGCGTCGCGATCAGCCAGGCGCGCGCCTTGCGGTAGGCGCGCGTGAAGCGCTTCGCCTGGTCCGTCGCGAGCCACTCGCGCGTTGCCGCCAGACTGGAAAACGCGAGCGGGCCGATCGCATCGCCCAGCGCCGCGACCACATGGCCGACACCGTCATGTTCCAGCTGCTGCGGCGCCGGCCCCTGCTGGTGGATGTAGTCGCCCGTGCCGTCGCGAAATGCCTGGTCCATCGTCTCCATGCCGGCATCCACGATGGACAGCGATTTCCAGTCCAGTCCCTTCTTCAAGCACGCGTACTTGAACATTGCGAGCGGCTGCACGCCGTGATCGACGAGTATCCTGCCCGACTTGAGCTTGTCCCAGGTGAAATTCGAATCGGGCTTGCGCGCGGTGATGAAGAAACCGTCCTTCTCGTTGATCTGGGCGAAATGCAGCACCGGCGGCTGCTGTCCTTTTTCGAGCGGGGTGAAACCCTGCGACGGTGCCGACTGCGCCACCTGCACGCTGCCGTCTACCAATCCGGCGATCGCGGATTTTCCCAAAGGTGCGACCGAATGCCTGGGTTCCAGGCCCTCCTCCTGCAGGAATCCGCCGGCGATGGTGGCGATCAGCGGCGAGTAGAACGCGGAGAAGCGGGTGAATTGAATGTTGATCGCTTGAGTCATGACTACTCCTTCCACGGCACGCCGCCGGCGTAGGTTTTGTAGCTGACGCCGGCAAGCCATCCGGAATCGACTGGAAGCAGAACGCCGGTGATGGTTCTGGCTTCAGCCGAGCACAGGAAAGCGATCGCCGTGGCGATATCCTCGGGACTGGGCAGGGTGTCCAGAGCATGCACCGACATGATCTTGTTCACGTCGCGCAGACCGGCGTCGACCCGCGCTTGGAGAGTCTCGGTCATGACATAAGTCGGACCGACGCTATTGACGCGGATGCCGTGGCGGCCGAGCTCCACCGCCAGCAACTGCGTCAGCCTGGCGATTGCGGCTTTGCCGGGATTGTAGGCGGGCAGGGGCAACGGCAGCAGGCTGTTGATCGAGCCCAGCGTCACGATGGCACCGCGCTTGCGCGCAATCATCTGGCGGCCGAATGAGCGGCAGGCATGGATGGTGCCGTTGTAGTTGACCCGCCACATGCGGTCATGGGCTTCCATGTCCATGTCCATGATCGATTCGGTATTCGGAATCAATCCGGCCGAAGTCACCAGTACCTCGGCCGGTCCCAAGTCCTTCTCGACCCGCGCCGCGACGGCGTCGACGGCTTTGGCATCGGAGACGTCGCAGTCATAGAAACGGGCGGTGCCGCCGGCAGACAGCGCGGCCGCCATCTTTTCACCACGGTCCCGATTCACGTCCAATATCGCGACCGAGTACGCACGTGAGGCGAACAAACGCGCCGTGGCGGCGCCGATGCCGCTGGATCCGCCGGTGATGACTGCTATTGCTTGAGTTGTCATAGTTGCCGCCCGCTGTTTTTGGAAGTCTGGATTTTTGTTCGCGGCATGGCCGCGCGCTTTTCTGAAATCCACCTGATGGCAGCGTCGGCCGGTAGCGGGAATGTCCGCCGCCGCCAACGGGCAGTGTAATCGCTTGTGGGACGGCGATGCAACGACAATTCCCGCGCTTTGGCGGGCTTGTCGTTGATGCGCTATGGTGGCAGCGAAGGCTTCAGCGTGGGATCCCGCGCACCGCGAGTGACGCCGCGGCTACGCGCGCGGCCGCCGCCATGCTGCGCGCCATGCTTGCACTTTGCCCCGTATAGGCGGCGGGATCGAGCGCCTTGCTCAGCGCATCCCGGCCGATGGCGTCGCGGACGCTGTCGTTCTCGAGCAGCACTTCTAGCAGTGCGATGCGGCGCTGCGAGGCCGCCGCGATGGCCTTCTTCACCGCCTGGTATGCCTGGG
>DAIDTN010000241.1 GCA_027457185.1 Burkholderiales bacterium
TTCGGTGATGCCGGCGGCCTCGAGCGCCGCAGCGTCCATGCGGAAATGGGTGGTGCTCGCGGGATGGATCACCAGCGACTTGGCATCGCCGACGTTGGCGAGGTGGGAAAATATTTTCAACGCCTCGACGAAGCGCTGGCCCGCGGCGCGGTCGCCTTTGATGGAAAAGCTGAACACCGCGCCGCAGCCGCGCGGCAGCAGCCGCTTCGCCAGTTCGTAGTCCGGATGTTCCGGCAGCTCGGGGTAGGACACCGACTCGACCGCCGGGTGCTTCACCAGGAACTCGACCACCTTGCGCGTGTTGTCGACGTGGCGCGCCATACGCAGCGGCAGCGTTTCCACGCCTTGCAGGATCTGGAACGCGGTGGCCGGGCTCATGCAGGCGCCGAAGTCGCGCAGGCCTTCGCGCCGCGCGCGCAGTGCAAACGCGGCGACGGTGGACTCCTCGGAGAAGTTCATGCCGTGAAAGCCTTCATACTCGCCGGTGAGTTCGGGAAACTTGCCCGAAGCGACCCAGTCGAAGTTGCCGCCGGCGACGAGCACGCCGCCGATGGCGACGCCGTGCCCGCCGAGGAATTTGGGGGCGGAGTGATACAGCAGGTTCGCGCCGTGGTCGAAGGGTTTCAACAGATACGGCGTGGTGAACGTCGAATCGACCATCAGCGGCAGGCCGTGTTCGTGCGCGATCGCCGCCACCGCGGGAATGTCGAGCACATCCAGCCCGGGGTTGCCCAGCGTTTCGGCGAACAGGGCCTTGGTATTGGGCCGGATCGCGGCGCGCCAGGCGTCGAGGTCGCGCGGGCGGACGAAAGTGGTTGCTACGCCGAAGCGCGGCAGGGTGTAGTGCAGCAGATTATGCGAGCCGCCGTAGAGCGCGCCCGAGGAAACAATGTGCGAACCGGCGCCGGCGATGGTGGCGAGGCCCAGGTGCAGCGCCGCCTGGCCGCTGGCGGTGGCGATCGCCGCCACTCCGCCCTCCAACGCCGCCATTCTTTCCTCCAGCACCGCATTGGTCGGATTGGAAATGCGCGAATACACATGGCCGGCGCGTTCCATATTGAACAGCGCCGCGGCGTGATCCGAATCGCGGAATACGAAGGAGGTGGTGAAGTAGATCGGCGTCGCGCGCGCGCCGGTGTGCGGGTCGGGCGCCTGTCCGGCGTGCAGGCTGAGCGTATCGAAGCCTAGATACTTGGGTTGGGCCATGCGACCTCCACTGTGGAGGCCCATTTTATCAGGATGTCCGCAGGAACTTGGCCGCGTGTCACCGGAAACCTTGCGCGCTCGCTCGGCGATGCGCGCGGACGGGTCGCCGTCCGCGCAAGTTCAAATGTCGCAGCGCGACCTTATTTCGCCCCTTTCTTGTCCGCCTCTTCCTGGGCGAGCATCTCCTGGCGCGCTTTCTTCAGCACCTCGGCGGCCTGATTATGGCCCAGTTTCAACGCCAGCTCAGCCGCGCTTTCGCCATCCTTGCTCAACAATGCCACGTTGGCGCCGTTGCGGATGAACAGCTCGACCATTTGCGCATTGCCGCGCATCGCCGCGTACTGCAGCGGTGTGTAGCCGTTGTCGCTGAGCAGGTTGGGGTCGAAGTTCATCGACAGGACTTTCTGCGCGTACACCAGATTGTCCTTTTCGATCGCGTAGAACATGGCCTTGACGCCCTCTGGGCTTTTGTCCCGCGGCTTCGGCTCGAGGCCGGTAGGCAGAATGCTGACGATGTAATTGATGAGCGAGATGCCGACCATGGCGATCAGGGCGATGATCAGCGGCAGCTTGGAGATACCCAGCGTATCGGACCATGCGTCGGTGATGTTGGCGCCGATCACGAGCAAGGCCACCATGATGAAAAAAGCGAACTTCAGGTAAAGGAACAGCGCGATCACCAGCAAAATGCCGAGGACGGCGGCGATATACCCGCGATTGATACTTAGTTGATCGGTGAGTTCCACCGGAAGCAGGGCGAAGAGGGTGGCGATGCCCACCAAGCCGACCAGCGCCCATTCTTTGTATTTTCTTGCCTGTAGAAAGTCCATGACTTCCTCCGCTTAGCGATGGTTCCCGGGGTATTGTGAGCAAGCGCGTCGCGATTGGCAATAGCCGTTCGTGCGCGCTAGTATAATCCAACAGCGGAATCAGTAGGTTGCAATGGCGGCAAGGAGAGGCGTTGAGCAAAGCATTCACCAGGGAGCCGGACGGCGCGCAAGAGGACGAAGAACCGGCGCCCGAGGCGGTGCAGCCTCAAGGGGTGAAGAACTACATCACCCCGGCAGGGTACGCGCGCCTGCAGGCCGAGCTGAAGCAGCTGCTGGACGTGGAGCGCCCGCAGACGGTGAGCATTGTGCACTGGGCGGCCTCCAACGGCGATCGCTCCGAGAATGGCGATTACATCTACGGCAAGAAGCGCCTGCGCGAGATCGACCGGCGCATTCGCTTCCTGATCAAGCGCCTGGAAATCGCCAAGGTGGTGGATTCGAGCGGCCAGGAGCAGGACCGCGTTTTCTTTGGCGCCACAGTCAGCGTGCGCGACGGCGCCGGCCGCGTGCGCAGCGTGAGCATCGTCGGCATGGACGAGGTCGACCCGGTGCGCGGACGGGTCAGCTGGGTCTCGCCCATCGCGCGCGCACTGCTCAAGGCGCAGGTCGGGGATAGCGTAACCCTGCGCACACCCTCCGGGGTGGAACAACTGGAGGTGGTGGAGATCGGCTACGGCGACCTACCCTAATTCTTCGTTTTTTCGCCAGTGCCGCCCGTGCTGACGCGGGTGAAGTCGCCGGCCTCGACGATCGACAGCTTGCGCAGGTCGAGGTATTTTTTCAGTGCGTCCTGGATCTGCGATGGCGTCAGTGTGGCGATCTTGGCATCGAAATCCGCTTCCCAGGCGAAGGTGCGGCCAAGATACAGATTGTTGGCGAGTTGCCCGACGAGCGCGCCGTCCCGCGTGCGCCGTAATTTGCGCATGGCGAGATAACCTTTCTTCGCTTCGGCTACCTCGGTCTCGCTAAATCCATCGTGCAGCGTCTGCTGCAGCACGTCCAGGACCTCGGCTTGGATGCGCGCGCGGTTCTGCGGCGCATAGATCGCGCTGACGCCGAATTCGCCCGCGGCATCCAGCGATCCGGCCGTGAGCCAGGAACCCACGTTGTAGGAGAGCCCGTCCTGCTCGCGGATGCGCCGCCACAGACGTGAATCAGGCGAGCCGCCCAGCAGGTAATTGCCCAGCGCCAGGGCCGGGTAGTCGGGATCGTCGTCGCGCAGTGGCAGGTTCAGACCGGCCAGGAATACGGCATTGGCCTTGTCGGGTGTGTTCAGATCGCGTTTGATCGGCGGCACGTCGCGATAGGTTTCGGCGATGCGCTTGAACGGCCGCGGGCTCCTCCAGTCGCCGAACAGTTTTTGCGCAAGGCTGGCAATCTTCGGCGCATCGAAGTCCCCGACTACCGCCAGTTCGCTGTTGCTCGCGCCGTAGAAATCGTCGTGGCAGCGCCGCATGTCGTCGATGCTCACCGACTGCAGCCGGTGCAAACGCTCATCCAGCGTCGGCGTGTACAGCCAGTGTTCGGGCGGGTAGGGGTTGAGGTGGCGCGTGAGCGTAAGTCCGGCAAGTGCTTCGGGGTCGCCCTTCATGTCCTCGACGCTGGTCAGGGCGGAGCGTTTGAGCTGTTCGAATTCGCTTGCGGGAAAAGCCGGCTCGCGCAGAATCTCTGCGACCAGACGCAGCACCGCGGGCAGGTTGGGGCGCAGCGTTTCTATCGACGCGCCGTTGCCGCTGACGCTGACGCTGGCCTTTAGGCGGTCGAATTCGTCGTGCAGCTGTTCACGCGTGTGTTCCCTGGTGCCTCGCATCAGCATGGCGGACGCGAGCTTGCAGGCAGCGCTGCGTCCCGTTTTGCTCTGCTCGTCGCCCCAGCGCAGGATCAGTCGCGCCACGACGGTGCCGCCGCGCGTTTTCTTCGGCAGCAGCGCGAGCTTCATGCCGCCGGGCAGCTGCTGTATCAAGGTGCGCGCGTCAATATTGGCTGCAGTGGGATCGAACGCCTCGCCCGCCGCCACCGCCGCCTCGCCTTTGTAGTTTTTGACCAGCGCGGCGACGTCGGGCGCCGGCGGAATTTCGGCGCGGTCCGGATGCGACGTCGGTACGAACATGCCGAGCGTGCGGTTGGAGGTCTTGAAATACTCCAGCGCAACCCGCTGCACGTCCTCGCGCTTCACCTTGCGCAGGCCATCGCGGTAGAGAAAAAACAGTCGCCAGTCGCCCATGCCGATGAAATCGGACAGCGTGATACTGAGTTCGCGCGGATCGGTCATGACCATGTCGATCTCGTTCAGCAGCTGCGTGCGCGCGCTTTCCACCTCCTCGTCGGTGATCGGATTGGCGGCGAAGCCCTGCAGGGTCGCGATCAGCGCGGTGCGCGCCGCATCCAGGGACAGGTCCTTACCCAGGCTGGCGCCGAAATACGCGTATCCGGCGTCGCGCAGCTGTTCGTCACCGCCGTAGACGGCGCTCGCCTTGCCGGTCCGGACCAGCGCGCGCTGCAGCCGCCCCCCGGGCCCCTTGGTGAGCGCGGTGACAAGGATGTCAATCGCCGGAAAATCGGCATGCGATCCCGGCGGCAGGTGATACAAGGCGCCGACGAGCTGCACTTCGCCCGCGCGGCGCAGAGTGACGCTGCGCTCCCCGTCCTGGGTCGGTTCGACGGTGTAGGTGGGGATGAGCTTGCGCGCCGGCCGGGGCAGGACGCCGAAATCGTGTTCGATGAGGCCGAGCGCCGCCGCTTCGTCGAACCTGCCGCTGACGAGCAGCACGGCGTTGTCGGGCTGATAGTACTTGTGATAGAACGCCTGCAGCCGCGCTATCGGCACGTTCTCGATGTCGGAGCGCGCGCCGATGACGGCGTGGCCGTAGTTGTGCCACAAATAGGCGGCCGCGGCCATGCGCTCGCCGAGAACGTTATCGGGGCTGTTCTCGCCCGCTTCGAACTCGTTGCGCACTACGGTCATCTCGCTGTCCAGATCCTTCTTCGCCACCTTGGAATTGACCATTCGGTCCGCTTCGAGCTGCAGCGACCAGGCGAGGTTGCCCTGATTGGCAGCCATGGTCTCGTAGAAATTGGTGCGGTCGAAAGAAGTCGAGGCGTTGAAGGACGCGCCGTGGCGCTGCAGCTCGCCCTTGATGTCGGGATGTTGCGGCGTGCCCTTGAACTGCATGTGCTCGAGCATGTGCGCCATGCCGTATTCGCCTTCACCCTCGTAGCGCGAGCCGACGAGATAGGTGACGCTGACCGTGATCGTGTCCTGCGACGCGTCGGGGAACAGCAGCACCTTGAGACCGTTCGCAAGCCGATACTCGGTGATGCCCTCGACCGTAGCGATTTTCCTGATCGAGGCGGGCGCCTCGCTGCTCGCCGGGTCGGCGTACGCGGGCGCGGGCAGGAATGCCGGCAACAGCAGGGCAAGGGTCAACGCAAGGAAACGGCGCAGCATGAGGATCTCGCTTGTTCGGGCCAATTTTACAAAGACCGGACTTATCCGGATAGGTTCACGATCATGCCACCCGACGGCGGTGATTGGCGGCAGACCGCAAGTACCGAGGCCAGCACGGCGGGCGGCATTTTAGCCTGTCTTTGGCTTCGACGCCGGTTTGCCCCTTGAAAATTTGCCCGGCAGCCCGCATTTACGCAGACAATAACAACCCCCGGGAGCATCCATGTCTGCCACCGCCACCAAGGAAACGCTGGGCTTTCAGGCCGAAGTCAAGCAACTGCTTCATCTGATGATCAACTCCTTGTACAGCAACAAGGAGATTTTTCTGCGCGAACTGATTTCGAACGCCTCCGATGCCGCCGACAAGCTGCGCTTCGAGGCGCTGTCGGACGCCTCGCTCTACGGCCCCGATGCGGACCTGAAGATCCGCGTCAGTTTCGACAAGGCGGCGCGCACCGTGACCGTGTCCGACAACGGCGTCGGCATGTCGCGCGAGGAGGTCATTGCCAACATCGGCACCATCGCCAAGTCGGGCACGCGCGAGTTCTTCCAGGCGCTCACCGGCGACCAGGCCAAGGACGCCCACCTGATCGGCCAGTTCGGCGTCGGTTTCTACTCGTCCTTCATCGTCGCCGACCGCGTGACCCTGGTGACGCGGCGCGCGGGTGTCGCGGCGGGCGAGGCGGTGCGTTGGGAATCCGACGGCGGCGGCGAATACAGCATCGAAGTGGTCGAAAAGGATACTCGCGGCACCGAGGTGACGCTGCACCTGCGCGAGGGCGAGGATGAGCTGCTCGACGATTTTCGCCTGCGCGCGCTGATACGCAAGTATTCCGACCATATCGCTATCCCGATCCGGATGGAAAAAAGCGTCTGGGACGAGGAAGCAAAAGCGCACAGGCGTACCGGCGAGGACGAGACCATCAACCAGGCGAGCGCACTGTGGGCGCGTCCGAAAGCCGAGATCGGCGACGAGCAGTACCAGGAGTTCTACAAGCACGTCGCCCACGATTTCGAACCGCCGCTCGCCTGGACGCACAACCGGGGCGAGGGACGGCACGAATACACCCAGCTTCTGTACCTGCCCGCACACGCGCCTTTCGACCTGTATGATCGCACGCACCGCCACGGCATCAAGCTGTACGTGCGCCGGGTGTTCATCATGGACGACGCCGAGCAACTGCTGCCGGCCTACCTGCGCTTCGTGCGCGGGGTGGTCGATTCGAGCGACCTGCCGCTCAACGTATCGCGCGAGATCCTGCAGCAGAGCAAGGACATCGAGGCAATCCGCTCCGGCTGCACCAAGCGCGTTCTCGCGCTGCTGGAAGACCTGGCGCAAAACCAGAAGGAAAAGTACGCGGGGTTCTGGAAGGAATTCGGCCTGGTGCTGAAGGAAGGTATCGGCGAGGACCACGCCAACAAGGAGAAAATCGCCGGGCTGCTGCGCTTTGCCAGCACGCATAGCGACAGCGAAGAGCAGGGCGTTTCCTTCGCCGATTATCTGGCACGCATGAAGTCGGGCCAGGAGAAGATCTATTACGTCACCGCCGACTCTTTCCTCGCCGCGAAGAACAGCCCGCATCTTGAGGTGTTCCGCAAGAAAGGCATAGAGGTGCTGCTGCTGGCGGAACGCGTGGACGAATGGCTGGTATCGAATCTGACCGAGTTCGAGGGCAAGCCGCTGGTTTCGGTGGCGCGGGGCGACCTGGACCTGGGCAAGCTCGAGGACGAGGCGGAAAAAAAGGAACAGGAAAAGCAGGCCGGCGAATACAAGGATCTGACCGACAAAATCAATGGCGCGCTGGGCGAGCAGGTGAAGGAAGTGCGCGTAACCCTGCGTCTGACCTCATCGCCCGCCTGCCTGGTGTCCGATCAGTACGACATGGGCGGCAACCTGGCGCGCATCCTCAAGGCGGCGGGGCAGAAAGTGCCCGAGTCCAAGCCGATCATGGAAATCAATCCGGGTCATCCGCTGGTGCAGCGGCTCAAATACGAAGAAACCGGGTTCGCTGACTGGAGCCAGGTGCTGTTCGACCAGGCCCTGCTCGCCGAAGGCGGACAGCTCGAGGATCCGGCCGGCTTCGTCAAGCGCCTGAACGAACTGATGCTGGCGATGGCCGGCGGCAGCTCGAAAATCTGGACGCCGGGGAACTGAGCACGAGCACGGATTAGCACTGCTTTAACTCAAGATCGCGGATTGTGTACGGATAAAAACCATCCGTTCACAATCCGCGATCTTGAGTTAAAGCAGTGCTAATC
>DAIDTN010000242.1 GCA_027457185.1 Burkholderiales bacterium
GAGCGTCCTCCTGTTGAGCAACTGGGCCGGGCCCGGCGCAACCGGCATGCTGAGCGTGTACCCGATATCGACGACCTGCACCATGCTGATCCTGCACGCGCGCATCGGCGGGCGGGCAAGCGCGGCGGTCATCGCCAACGGCCTGTGGGGAATGCTCGGCATCGGCGGCGGCCTGTTCGCGCTGTCTCTCACAATCCTGCCCCTGGGCAAGGCGCCGGCAATTGCGCGGGCGCTTGCCGGTCCGGTGAGCTGGAATCTGTCGGTATGGATCGTCCGCCAGCGCGGTGCGCGCGCCGCGGCGAAGCGTGCGCACCGCGCTTGAGGCCGGGATCGTGCGCGGATACGACGATGGCCATGCGTTGTACCGGTACGGGCTGCGCCTTGACACGGGTATTGAAATAAATTAACGTGGTACGCGAATAGTGACTCACCATTCACTGAGTCTCGAAGCTGCCGCTGCGGGTGAAATGAGGAGATGAGGAAGCGATGCGCATCGAATTGAACCAGCAGGAGTTGCTCTCGCTCTACGAGACCATGGTGCTGATCCGCCGCTCCGAGGAGCGCCTGTCGCGGCTGTTCGGTGACGGCGAGGTCCCCGGTTTCCTGCATCTTTCCATCGGCAAGGAAGCGGTGCCGGTCGGAATCTGCGCCGCGCTGCAGGCGGGCGACAGCGTGGCCTCGACCCACCGCGGTCACGGCCACGCTCTGGCCAAGGGCGTCGATCTGCGCGGGTTTTTCGCGGAGATCCTGGGACGCGAGGAAGGACTTTGCCGCGGCCGCGGCGGTTCGATCCACGTTGCCGACCTGCGCGTCGGCATGCTCGGGGCGAACGGCATCGTCGGCGGCGGCCTGCCGCTCGCGCTCGGCAGCGCGCTGGCACATCAGGTGCGCCGCAGCGGCGGCGTAGCGGTGGCATTCTTCGGCGACGGTGCCATGTCCGAGGGCGTGCTGCACGAATGCCTCAATCTCGCCGCCTTGTGGAAGCTGCCGCTCCTGTTCGCGTGCGAGAACAACGGCTGGTCCGAGTTCTCGCCACTGATGCGGCAGTTCGCGGCGCAGTTGTGCGCGCTTGGGAACGCGTTTGGAATTCCGGCGGTGCAAGTCGATGGCAGCGACGTAGAGGCAGTACGCGCGGCCGCAAACGCCATGATCGCGTCGGCACGCGGCGGCGCCGGTCCGCAGATCCTCGAATGCAGGACATTCCGCTGGCACGGCCACTACGAGGGCGACCCGCAGAAATACCGCGACGCCGGCGACCTTGCCGATGCGCGCAGCCGCGATTCTTTGCTGGTGAGCAGCGCCAGGCTCGAGGCGATGGGAGTTACCACCGAGCGCATACGAACGCTCGAGCGCGCGGTCGAAGCGAGAATAGAGGCGGCAGTGGCGGCTGCGCGCCTGGGGCGGGCGCCGGACTATGCGGCCGCAGCCGCCGATGTCTATACCAGGGCCGCGGGAGGCACGCATGGCTGAGACCCGCTACGGCATGGCGATCAACCGGGCGCTCGCCGACGCCATGCAAGCCGATTCCTCGGTGATCCTGTTCGGCGAGGACATCGCCGCGGCCGGCGGCCCGTTCGCGGTGACGCGCGGCTTGCAGGCGAAGTTCGGACCCGAGCGCGTGCGCGACACGCCGATCTCCGAGGCGACGATCGCCGGCGCGGCGGTGGGCGCCGCGCTGGGAGGACTCAAGCCCGTGGTCGAGATCATGTTCATGGATTTCATCACGCTTGCGATGGACGCGCTGGTGAACCAGGCGGCGAAGGCGCATTTCATGTTCGGCGGGCAATGCAGCGTGCCGATGGTGGTGCGCACGCCGCACGGCGGCGGGCTGAACGCGGGGCCGCAGCACTCGCAATGCCTCGAGGCCTGGCTTGCGCATGTGCCCGGATTGAAGGTCGTCGTACCGAGCAATCCGACCGACGCCTACGCACTGCTGCGCGCGGCGATCGAGGATCCAGATCCGGTGGTGTTCGTCGAAAACAAGGCGCTGTACTCGACGAAAGGCGAACTCGCCGATGTGCCGCAGCCGGTCGCGATCGGCCGCGCCAGCATCGCACGCAGCGGCAGCGATGCGACCATCGTCGTCTACGGCGCGAGCGTCGCCGCGGCGCTGAACGCTGCGGCAGCGCTCGCCGCGGAGGGCATCGCGGCCGAGGTGATCGACCTGCGCTCGATCCAGCCCTGGGACGAGCGCGCCGTGCTGGCGTCGGTGGCGAAGACGCGGCGCCTGATCGTCGCCCACGAGGCGGTGACGGCATTCGGCGTGGGCGCGGAAATCGCGGCGCGGGTGTCGGAACTCGCTTTCGTGGAACTCGCGGCGCCCGTGCTCAGGGTGGGCGCCGACTTTATGCCGGTCCCGTTTGCGCGTGCGCTCGAGCGTGAGTATCTGCCGGGCGCAGCGGATATCACGGCGGCGGTGCGCCGCTGTCTCGACTGGAAAGCCAACGCGAGGATCAAGCCATGACAGCCATACTTACGGAAAGGCGCGGAGCCGTCGCCATACTCACCATCAACCGGCCGGAAACGCTCAACGCGCTCGATGTGCCTGCGCTGATCGAATTCGAGGCCGCGTTTGCGGCGCTGGAAGCCGATGCCGCGGTACATGTGATTGTGGTGACCGGCGCCGGCGATCGGGCTTTCGTCGCCGGCGGCGATATCGCCGATCTCGATTCGCGTCAGGGCCTGCCGCATTACCTCGAGTTCGCGGAGGTGATACACCGCGTGTTCGCGCGCGTCGAGAATTGCGACAAACCGACGATAGGCGCGGTCAACGGCTGGGCGCTGGGCGGCGGCACCGAACTGGTGCTGGCGCTCGATCTGCGCATCGCGGCCGACAGCGCGCGGCTGGGGCTGCCGGAGATCACCCTGGGCCTGTTCCCCGGGGCCGGGGGGACGCAGCGCATCGTGCGGCAGTTGCCGCTGTGCCGCGCCAAGGAAATCATGTTCACCGGCGAACACATCACCGCGCAGGAAGCCGCCGCGATCGGGCTGGTGAACAGGGGGGTGCCGAAGGCGGACGTCTTGAGCACCGCGCTGGCGCTGGCGGAGAAAATCGCGGAGAAATCGCCGCTGGTGCTGAAACTCCTCAAGCGCACGCTGCGCTATGGCGCGGACATGCCTCAGGCTGCGGCTCTTGCGTTCGAACAGGCGATGATAGGGCTGGTCCTCGACAGCCACGACGCGCACGAGGGCTGCCGTGCTTTTATCGAAAAGCGCAAGCCGCAATTCAAGGGTAACTAGGCAATGGCCGTCCAATCCTTGCTGATGCCCAAGCTCGGGCTCACCATGACCGAGGGCACGGTCGTCGAGTGGCCGATCGCCGTAGGCGCAAGCTTCGCCCGCGGCGCGGTCTGTGTCGTCGTGGAAACCGACAAGGTGGCGAACGAAGTCGAAGCGCCGGCAGCCGGCCGCCGCCGCGGGGCCTGCGCCGATACGCCGCAAAGCCGGCGCCAGCGAGTTGGCCGCGGCGCGCCGGCTGACGGCGGCGAAACAGACTGTTCCGCATTTTTATCTCTCCACCGAGATCGAGGTGAGCGCGCTCCAGGCGCGGCGCGCGCAATGGAACGCGGGCGGCAGCCGCCCGAGGCTGACGCTGACGCACCTCTTTTTGGCCGCGCTTGCGCGCACGCTGGCGGCACAGCCCGAACTCAACCGCGTTTGGGATGAGGAGCATTTTGTCGATCTGCCGGCCGTGGACCTCGGCATTGCCGTCGACACCGATCGCGGGCTGGTCGTGCCGGTGCTGCGCAGCGCACAGCGCATGGACCTCGGCCAACTGGCAAGGGCAGCGGCCGCGCTGGTCGCGCGCGCGCGCAGCGGCGAACTCTCTCCGGAGGAAGTCGGCGGCGGCGCGATCACGCTGTCCAACGCCGGCATGTTCGACGTCAGCTATATGGGCTCGATCATAGTCCCGGGGCAGGCGGCGATTCTCGGCGTCTGCAGCGAGCGCCGCCGCTTCCGCCCCGACGCGGGCGGCGCGCCGCAGCTGGCGCGGGAAATCGGCGTGGTGCTGTCATGCGACCATCGCGTGCTCGACGGCGTGCGCGGATTGCAACTGCTCAATGGCGTGCGCGAGCGGCTAGAACTGCCCGCGCCGCTGTTCGCATAATCCCCTGGGAGAATCGCCATGGATTTTCGTCTGACCGAGGAACAAAACATGATGGCCAAGACCGCGCGCCAGATCGGCGAGCGCTTTGGGCTGGATTACTGGCGCCGCCAGGATGAAGCGAAGGCGTTTCCACGCGAATTCTGGAAGGCGGTGTGCGATGCCGGCCTGTGCGGCGTCGCGTTGCCCGAGGAACACGGCGGCGCCGGCCTGGGTATGCAGGAGATGGCGCTGATCATCGAGAACCTCGCCGCGGGCGCGGGCGGCTCGACCGTCGGACAGCTGTTCATGGTCAATCCGATCTTCGGTGGCGTCTCGATCTCGCGCTTCGGCACACCGGCGATGAAGGCCGATTTGCTTCCGAAAATCATCTCCGGCGAGATTAACTGCTGCATGGCGCTTACCGAGCCGGATGCGGGGTCGAACACCCTCGAAATCAAGACCTTTGCGCATGCCGACGGCAGGGGCTGGCGTCTGAACGGCAGCAAGATCTGGATCACCGCGGTTCCCGATGCGGCGAAAATGCTGGTGGTCGCGCGCACCACCAAACTCGCCGAGGGCGGGCGACGCACCGCCGGGCTGTCGATGTTCATGATCGATGTCGACCGCGCCGGCCTTAGCCACCAGGCAATAGCCAAAGTCGGCACGAACACGCTCGCCTCGAGCAACGTCTTCTTCGACAACGTGCGCATCGCACCCGAAGAACTGGTGGGCACGCTCGACGGCGGCTGGAATGAACTGCTCGACGTGCTCAATACCGAGCGCATCGTCACCACGGCCGGTCTGGTGGGTACGGGCGAACTCGCGTTGCGGCTCGCCGTGGACTACGCCAATCAGCGCAAAGTGTTCGGCAGCACGCCGATCAGCGCCTATCAGGGGTTGCAGTTCCCGCTGGCGCAGTGTCACGCCGAGATCGAGAGTGCGCGGCTGATGAATTACAAGGCTGCGGCGAATTTCGATGCCGGCCTGCCCTACGGCAGTGATGCAAACATTGCCAAGCTGCTGGCGGCGCAGGCGGTCTCGCGTGCCACCGAGCGTTCGATGCAGACCATGGGCGGCATGGGTTTCGCAAAGGAATGCCATGTGGAACGACTGTGGCGCGACTGCCGTCTGTTCCGCTTTGCCCCGATTTCCGAGGAGATGGTGCTCAACTACATCGCCGTGCATGACCTCTGCATGCCGCGCTCCTACTAAAGTGGAGTAACCATGATAGCGCTGAGCGCTGCAGTCGATTATCACGCCCGGGTAAGCCCGGACCGCCTCGCCCTGATTTACGGTCGCGAGCGCGTGAGCTACGCCGGGCTCGCGCAGCGCCTGCGCGCGGCGGCAGGGCTGCTCGCGGCGCGTGGCATCGCCAAAGGCGATGTCGTCGCAGTGCTGATGAAGAACAGTGCCGCTTTCATCGAGCTTGCGCTGGCGGCCAGCCACGTCGGCGCCGTGATGCTGCCGGTCAATTTCAGGCTGGCGGCGGAGGAGGTGGGATACATTCTCGAGCACGCGGGCGCGAAACTCCTGTTTGTCGACGAGGAACTGCTCCCCTCCGCCGGCGGATTTGCCGCCAAGGTCAGCGTCGATGCCGCGGCGCAGTCCGACAGCCGCTTGCTCACCCAGGGCACACAGCCGGCGACGCAGGGCGCGGCCCTGGTTTCGGGCGATCTTTACCGCCTGATGTATACCTCGGGCACCACCGATCGCCCGAAAGGCGTAATCATCAGCTACGAGAACTATTACTGGAAATGCCTCGATCATGTCGTCAGCCTCGGGCTGAGTGCCGCCGACCGCTTGCTCGTCGTCGGGCCGCTCTACCATGTGGGTGCGTTCGACCTGCCGGGCCTCGCGCTGCTGCTCACGGG
>DAIDTN010000243.1 GCA_027457185.1 Burkholderiales bacterium
CTCGCCGAAGGGCGCAATCGCGAAGTGCGACGCCTGTTCGAAGCCATGCACCTGACCGTAAGCCGGTTGATGCGGGTGCGCTTCGGACCGATCGCCTTGCCCTCGCATCTGAAGCGCGGCCACATGCGCGAACTCGACGAAACCGAGATCGCCCGCCTGTTCGCGGCGCTGGAGTTGCAGCCGCCGGCGACCGCCGAATCGCCCACCGCGATGGCGCCGCGTCCGGTGCCCTCCAAATCGGGTCGATCGCGTCATCGGCGCTGATTCGCGGTAGAACAAGCTTAAGCTTTCTTCTCCAAATATCGCATCGCCAAGGACAAAACGGATTGTTCCGGGCGCATTTTTCTGCTACAATTTCAACTCTGTGCAATGCGGTCAGCGGGATGGGCGGTCAGCCCATTTTTTATTTGTGGCTATGGAACTGCAGGGTTTTCTGGAAAGAACGGTGGACGGGCTCGGCTATGAGCTTGTCAGCCTTGAGCTGTCCAATCGCGGCAGGATGCTGCGGGTTTTCATCGCCAGGCCGGCAGCCGCGTCGCCGGACGGCGCCGCAGGCGGGATTACGGTGGATGATTGCGCCCGGGTCAGTAATCAGTTGGCGCGGGTGCTGGAGGTCGAGGATATCGATTACGACCGGCTGGAAGTGTCCTCCCCGGGGTTGGACCGGCCGTTGAAGAAAGAGGCAGATTTTGCGCGCTTTGCCGGAGAGCAGGCGCGGTTGACGCTGAGAGTGCCGGTAGCGGGCCGGCGCAATTTCACCGGCGTAATGCGTGCGGTGGCCGAGGGCAAGCTGCAGCTGGAAATTGAGGGCGGTATGGTGAACATCGAGCTCGCCAATATCGACAAGGCGCGCCTGGTGCCCAGGATCGAATTTTGAAGTCGGAGGTGCTGTAAATGAGCCGTGAGATTTTGTTGCTGGTGGACGCCCTGGCGCGCGAGAAGAACGTCAACAAGGACGTGGTCTTTGTCGCGCTGGAAATGGCGCTCGCCTCGGCTACCAAGAAGCGCTTCAGCGACGACGCGGACGTGCGCGTGGCGGTCGACCGCGAAACCGGCGATTTCGAGTCTTTCCGCCGCTGGCAGGTCGTGGCCGATGAGGCGGTGGAGAATCCGCCGCAGCAGATCCCGCTGTCGGAAGCGCTCAAACAGCATGCCGACATACAACTCGAGGAGTTTATCGAGGAGCCGCTGGAGCCGATCGAATTCGGCCGCATCGGCGCCCAGGCGGCGAAGCAGGTAATCATGCAGAAGATCCGCGACGCCGAGCGCGAGCAGATCCTGCAGGATTTCCTTGGCCGCGGCGAGAAGCTGGTCACCGGCACGGTGAAGCGCATCGAGCGCGGCAATGCCGTGATCGAGTCCGGCCGCATCGAGGCGGTGCTGCCGCGCGACCAGATGATTCCGAAAGAGAACCTGCGCGTGGGCGACCGCGTGCGGGCGCTGCTGCTGCGCATCGACCGCAATGTGCGCGGCCCGCAATTGGTGCTGTCGCGTACGGCACCGGAATTCATCATCGAACTGTTTCGTCTGGAAGTTCCTGAAATCGAGGAGAATCTGCTCGAGATCAAGTCCGCGGCGCGCGACCCTGGGGTGCGCGCCAAGATCGCAGTGCACACCAGCGACAAGCGCATCGATCCCATCGGCACTTGCGTCGGCATGCGCGGCTCGCGCGTGCAGGCGGTGACGGGCGAACTCGGCGGCGAGCGTGTCGATATCGTGCTCTGGTCGGCCGATCCGGCACAATTTGTCATCGGCGCACTAGCCCCGGCCGACGTTTCCAGCATCCTGGTAGACGAAGAGAAACACAGCATGGACGTGGTGGTGGACGAGGCCAATCTGGCAATCGCCATAGGCAGGAGCGGGCAGAACGTGCGCCTGGCCTCGGAACTCACCGGCTGGACCATCAACCTGATGAGCGAAGAGGAATCGGCAAAGAAGCATCAGGAAGAGAGCGCCGGCATTCGCTCGGTATTCATCGAAAAGCTCGACGTCGACGAGGAAGTGGCGGATATCCTGATCCAGGAGGGTTTCTCGTCGCTGGAAGAGGTCGCCTACGTGCCGATCAACGAAATGTTGGAAATAGAGTCGTTCGACGAGAATACGGTCAACGAACTCAGGAGCCGCGCGCGCAACGCCCTGCTGGTGCAGGAAATCGCGAGCGAGGAAAAAGTCGAGGGCGTGGATCCGGATTTGCTGGCCGTGGAAGGCATGGACAGCCACCTCGCGGCCAAGCTCGCCGAGGCCGGCGTCAGGACCCGCGACGACCTGGCAGACCTGGCCACGGACGACCTGACCGAACTCTGCGCCATCGACGCCGAACGCGCCAAGGCTTTGATCATGAAGGCGCGCGAGCATTGGTTCGCAGCAGAGGAAGGGAAGTAGGGGACCGGTATGGCGCAGACTAGCGTTACACAATTTGCCGGGGAGCTAAAAGTCCAGCCTTCGGTGCTGCTCGAACAGCTCAAGGCCGCTGGCGTGCACAAGCAGCTGGCCGAGGATACGCTGAGCGAGCAGGACAAGACCAGGCTGCTCGAGTACCTGCGCAAAGTGCACGGCGCCACCGAGGCGAAGAGCAAGATCACGCTTACGCGCAAGCAGACTTCCGAGATCAAGAAGTCGGATTCGACCGGCAAGTCCCGCACAATCCAGGTCGAGGTCAAGAAGAAGCGCGTGTTCGTCAAACGCGACGCTCCTCCCGAGGTGCCACCCGAAGTCCAAGTGGCCGAGGAGACGCCGGCGCCGGTCGCGCCCGCGCGGCCGCCGGCAGTGGATGCGCAGCAACTCGAGTTGCGCGAGCAGGAGCAAAAACGCCAGGCTGAGCTGATGGCGCGCCAGTCGGAGGAACTGCGCGAAAAGCAGGAGCGCGAAAAGAAGCTCGCAGAGGCGCGTGAAACCGAGGAAAAACGGGCGCAGCAGGCAACGGCTAAACCCGGCGCTGAAGCGCTGCCGGCCACAGACGGCACTCTGCACAAGCCCAAGGTCGACGAAGCCGCCAAGGGCGACAAGAAAGCCCCAAAGAAAAAGACGACGACCATCTGGAAGGACGAAACCGCCAAGCGGCGCACGATCAAGACCCGTGGCGACGTCGGCGGCGCCTCGGGCTGGCACACGCCGAAAGGGGCACGTCACAAGGCTGCTTCTCCGGTGGAGTCGGCACAGACCTTCGCTGCCCCGACGGAGCCGGTGGTGCGTGAAATTATGGTCCCGGAGACCGTCACTGTTGCCGATCTGGCGCACAAGATGTCGGTGAAGGCGGCAGCGGTGATCAAGACCCTGATCAAGCTGGGCAGCATGGTCACCATCAACCAGGTACTGGACCAGGAAACCGCGATGATCGTGGTCGAGGACATGGGGCACATCGCCAAGGCGGCCAAACTGGACGAGCCCGATACCTTCCTTAGCGAAGAGCCGCAGTCGCACGAGGCGGCGTATGAACTGCATTCGCGCGCGCCGGTAGTGACGGTAATGGGCCACGTTGATCACGGCAAAACCGCGCTCCTGGACTACATCCGCCGCACGCGCGTCGCTTCGGGCGAGGCCGGTGGCATCACCCAGCATATCGGCGCCTATCATGTGCAGACGCCGCGCGGCATGGTGACCTTTCTCGACACGCCGGGCCACGAGGCCTTCACCGCGATGCGCGCGAGGGGGGCGAAAGCAACCGACATCGTCGTTCTGGTGGTCGCCGCCGATGACGGCGTGATGCCGCAAACGATAGAGGCGATCGCGCACGCCAAAGCCGCCAGTGTGCCGCTGGTGGTGGCGATCAATAAGATCGACAAGCCGGACGCCAATCTCGAACGCGTCAAGCAGGAGCTGGTGGCGCAAAGCGTGGTGCCAGAGGAATACGGCGGCGAATCGCCCTTCGTGCCGGTGTCGGCGAAAACCGGCGAAGGCATAGACAACCTGCTCGAGCAAGTCCTGCTGCGGGCCGAGGTGCTGGAACTGAAAGCGCCGGTGGACGCGCCAGCCAAAGGCCTGGTGATCGAAGCGCGACTGGACAAGGGCAAGGGCCCGGTCGCAACCGTTTTGGTACAGTCGGGCACACTGCGGCGCGGCGACGTGCTGCTGGCCGGTTCGGTGTTCGGTCGCGTGCGGGCGATGCTCGACGAGACCGGTCATCCGGTGGAACAAGCCGGGCCGTCCATCCCGGTGGAGATTCAGGGTCTGTCCGATGTGCCCCTGGCCGGCGAAGAAGCGGTCGCGCTTGGCGCCGAGCGCAAGGCACGCGAGATTGCCCTGTTCCGCCAGGGAAAGTTTCGCGAAGTCAAACTGGCCAAGCAACAGGCGACAAAACTCGAGAACATGTTCGAGCAGATGGGCGAGGGCGGGGTCAAGATCCTGCCACTGCTGATCAAGGCCGACGTGCAGGGCTCGCGCGAGGCGCTGGCGCATGCGCTGTCGCGCCTGTCCAACGAAGAGGTCAAAGTGAGCGTCGTGCATAGCGGCGTCGGCGCCATTACCGAATCCGATATCAACCTTGCGCTCGCGTCCAAGTCGGTGGTCATCGGATTCAATACCCGCGCCGATGTCGCTGCAAGAAGGCTGGCCGAGTCGCAGGGCATCGATATCCGCTACTACAATATCATTTACGACGCGGTGGACGAGGTAAAAGCCGCTCTTTCGGGCATGCTCGCGCCGGAAAAGAAGGAGAGCGTTATCGGCCTGGTGCAGATTCGCCAGATTTACAAAATCTCCAAGGTCGGCACCGTCGCAGGTTGCATGGTGCTAGAGGGTTTGATCAAGCGCGGCGCGCGCGTGCGCCTGCTGCGCGACAACGTGGTGCTTTTCGATGGCGAGCTCGATACCCTCAAACGTTTCAAGGACGATGTGCGCGAAGTGAAGGCAGGCTTCGAGTGCGGCTTGTCGCTGAAGAACTACAACGACATCAAGGAAGGCGACCAGCTCGAAGCGTATGAAGTGCTGGAAGTCGCGAGGACGCTATAGGGTCTGCAGGCAGGCAACTGCCAAGTGGCCCGTGCATGAGGTTGCCGAATGCCCAAAGGCCCTGCCCGCAGTCTGCGCGTCGCCGACCAGATCCAGCGTGAACTGGCCGAGATTATACGCACCGAGCTGAAAGACCCGCGTGTCGCCATGATCACGCTGACCGGAGTCGAAGTGACGGCGGATTATTCGCACGCCAAGGTGTTTTACACCCTGCTGGGCAGCGCCGAGCAGCGCGCCGAGACTGAGGTGGGGCTGAAACAAGCTGGTGGATTTCTGCGCAGTCAGATTGCGCGCCGGATCAAACTGCATTCCATACCGCAATTGCATTTCGTGTACGACGCGTCGGTGGAGCGTGGCTTCGAATTGTCGCGACTTATCGACGAGGCGGTCGCCGGCAGCAAGGAACCGCGCGGCTAGTGCAAGGGCATCGAATCAAACGGCCGCTGAACGGCGTGCTGATGCTGGACAAGATGCGGGGGGCCAGTTCCAACGCCGCGCTGCAGCAGGCAAAGCGCCTGTACCACGCGGCCAAGGCGGGCCATGCCGGCACCCTGGATCCGCTCGCCACCGGACTGCTGCCGATACTGTTCGGCGAGGCCACCAAGTTTTCTTCCGACCTGCTCGAAGCCGATAAATCTTATGCGGCGGAAATCAGGCTAGGCATCAGCACGGCTACTGCGGATGCCGAAGGCGAGGTGATCGCGACACGCGCGGTCAACGTGACAGCAGCGCAGCTTGCCGCCGCATTGGCCAAATTTCGCGGCGATATCCAGCAGACTCCGCCGATTTATTCGGCACTGAAACACGCCGGCAAGCCGCTTTACGCCTATGCCCGCGCCGGCATCGACATCGAACGCGCACCGCGGCAGGTCACGATCCGGGCGCTAGACCTGCAATGGTTTGAAGGCGAGCGCCTGGCATTGGCGCTAACCTGCAGCAAGGGCACATATATCCGATCGATTGCTCACGACCTGGGCGAGATCCTTGGCTGTGGCGCGCATCTGGCCGCCCTGCGCCGCACTGCAGTTGGACGCTTCGGCCTGGACGGTGCGTATTCCCTGGAAAGCCTGGAGGCGATGCCGGCGGCGGAGCGCGATGCGCGCTTGTTGCCGCTGGATGCTTTGCTGCAGGACCTGCCTGAGGTGCGCCTGGAGACGGAGCAGGAACTGCGATTTCTGCAGGGACAGGCGGTGCCGTCCCTGGGACCGTCACGGGCGCGTGTGCGCGTCTACGGCAGCGCCGGAGCCTTGCTGGGCGTGGGCGAGGTGGATGCCGACGGTACGCTCTCGCCCAAGCGCGTCGTGGCCCAGGTTTAAACCCGCCGGGCGCTTTGCCGGATCAAACAGATTGCGGAAAACCCTTGAAAAACCACCCGTTTTCAGTGTAAAATCCGCGCCTTTGCTGCAGCGACGAAGACCAGACCCAGGAGAGTATCAGAATGCCATTTACCACTGCGCATAAAGCGCAAGTCATGAACGATTACCAGCGCGCCAAAGGCGACACCGGTTCACCGGAAGTCCAGGTCGCTTTGCTGACGACGCGAATTAACGAACTCACCGGCCATTTTAAGGCCCACGTCAAAGACCACCATTCCCGCCGCGGTCTGTTGCGCATGGTCAGCCAGCGGCGCAAGCTGCTGGACTACCTGAAGCGCAAGAACGCGGATACCTACCGCAGCCTGATCGAACGGCTGGGACTGCGCAAGTAAGCTCTACGCCCGTCGGCAACGCGACGGGCGTTTTGTTTTTTTAAGCGGGCACATTTCCTGTTTCGGTAGCCGCCCGTACACCTATCTGACCGCAGGCGCGTGGCGCGCCCCTTGCAAAGGACGATACCTTGAATCCGATCAAAAAAACTTTCACCTACGGCGCACATCAAGTCAGCCTCGAAACCGGCGAAATCGCGCGCCAGGCCGGCGGCGCCGTTATGGTCAACATGGACGATACCGTGGTGCTGTGCAGCGTGGTGGGCTCCAAGCATGCCAAGTCCGGGCAGGACTTCTTCCCGCTCACCGTCGATTACATTGAGAAGACCTACGCCGCCGGCAAGATCCCCGGCGGTTTTTTCAAACGCGAAGGCCGGCCCTCCGAGAAAGAGGTCCTGACGTCACGCCTGATTGACCGTCCCATCCGCCCGCTGTTTCCGGATGGTTTCTACAACGAAGTTCAGGTGGTGGCCACGGTCATGTCGGTCAATCCCGAGGTCGATCCCGACATTGCGGCGCTGATCGGTGTTTCCGCGGCCTTGACGCTGTCCGGGATTCCGTTCAACGGCCCGATCGGCGCCGCGCGCGTCGGTTACGCCAACGGCCAGTACATTCTCAACCCGACCGCCACCCAGTTGAAGGATTCGAAACTCAATTTGGTGGTCGCCGGCACCGAGCACGCCGTGCTCATGGTGGAATCGGAAGCACAGGAATTGTCGGAGGAGGTGATGCTGGGTTCGGTGATGTTCGGCCACCAGCAGATGCAGGCCGCGATCCAGGCGATCAACGAACTCGCCGACGCCGCCGCCAAGCCGATGTGGGACTGGCAGCCGCCGGCCAAGGACGAAACCCTGATCGCGCGCGTCGCCTCGCTGGCCGAGGCCGAACTGCGCGCGGCGTTCCAGCTCAAGGAAAAGCAGGCGCGCACAGAGGCGATCGATGCCATCTGGAAGCGCGTGTTCGCGGAGATCGGTGTGGGCGCGGAAGGCGGTCCGGATGCGAATGCGGCGAAGGAAATCTGCTTCGCGCTGGAATCGAAAATCGTGCGCAACCAGATACTCGACGGCGAGCCGCGCATCGACGGTCGTGATACTCGCACCGTGCGCCCGATCACCATTCGGCTCGGCGTGCTGCCGCGCACCCATGGATCGGCGCTGTTTACCCGCGGTGAGACGCAGGCCATCGTCGTCGCGACGCTGGGAACGGCGCGCGATTCCCAGATCATCGATGCGCTGATGGGCGAGTACAAGGAGCGCTTCATGCTCCACTACAATTTCCCGCCTTATGCCACCGGTGAAACCGGCCGTGTCGGCACGCCCAAGCGGCGCGAGATCGGCCACGGGCGCCTGGCCAAGCGCGCGCTGCTGGCGACGCTGCCTTCGGTGGAGGACTTCGGCTACAGCATGCGCGTGGTGTCCGAGATCACGGAATCCAATGGCTCCAGCTCGATGGCATCGGTCTGTGGTGGCAGCCTGGCACTGATGGACGCGGGTGTGCCGATGAAGGCGCACGTGGCCGGCATCGCCATGGGCCTGATCAAGGAAGGCAACCGCTTTGCCGTGCTCACCGACATCCTTGGTGATGAAGATCACCTCGGCGACATGGACTTCAAGGTGGCGGGCACCGACAACGGCGTCACTGCGCTGCAGATGGATATCAAGATCGAGGGCATCACCAAGGAAATCATGCAAGTCGCGCTGTCGCAGGCACGCGAAGGCCGCATGCGAATTCTGGAGAAAATGACAGCCGTGCTGCCCTCGTCACGTTCGGACATTTCCACCTTCGCGCCGCGCATTATCAAGATCAAGATCAATCCGGACAAGATTCGCGACGTGATCGGCAAAGGCGGCGCCGTCATCCGCGCGCTGACCGAGGAAACCGGCACGACCATCGATATCGAAGACGACGGCACTGTCAGCATCGCCTGCATCAGCTCCGAGGGCGGGGAACTGGCGAGAAAGCGCATCGAGGCGATCACCGCCGACGTCGAAGTGGGCAAGGTCTACGACGGTACGGTGCTCAAGCTGCTCGACTTCGGCGCGATTGTCAGCGTGTTGCCAGGCAAGGATGGCCTGCTGCACATCTCCCAAATCAGTCAGCAGCGCGTGGCCAGCGTCGCCGATCACCTCAAGGAGGGCCAGTCGGTAAAGGTCAAGGTGCTGGAGGCCGACGACAAGGGCAGATTGCGCCTGTCGATGAAGGCGGTGGAGGCGGAGGCGCAGCAGCCGGGCGCGGCGCAGCCGAGCTAATAGCGGGCCTACGACAAGCTGGAAAGGGGCGCTTCGGCGCCCTTTTCTATTGCTGCGCTCTGGACTCCACCATAAAAAAACGGCGGCATCGAGCCGCCGTTTTTTGTTTTTAGTTTCGACGTAACCTGCCGCTGCGCGGCACGTTAGTCTTCACTGAAAGCAACTGGCCAAGTATTACTTGGCCAGTTGCTTTTCTCTCACTTCGTCCAGTGTCTTGCAGTCTATGCACAGCGTCGCTGTGGGGCGCGCCTCGAGCCGCTTCAGGCCGATCTCGACGCCGCAGCTCTCGCAATAGCCGTAGTCCTGGCTTTCAATCTTCGCGATTGTCTCCTCGATCTTTTTAATCAGTTTGCGTTCGCGGTCGCGATTGCGCAACTCGAGCGCCATGTCGGATTCCTGGCTGGCACGGTCGTTGGGATCGGCAAATACCGTCGCTTCGTCCTGCATTGTGTGCACCGTGCGATCGATATCCTGCGACAATTCGACCTTGAGCGTTTCCAGAATATTTCGGAAATGCGCGAGTTGCTTCTTGTTCATGTACTCCTCGCCCTTTTTCGGAACATAGGGAAGGAAGGCCTTACGGTGCAACAGTTGTTCTGCAGCCATATCACACCACTCTCAGTTCAAAAAACGAAGGCGCTTTAATATCAGAAATCCAAGCGGCGGGCAAGTTTATTACCTTTTCCCGCGCTGCGCCACTGGGTTTTGCGTTGACCGCCACGGGGGGGCAGGGTATCATACGCGTCCGCTCGGGGTGTAGCGCAGCCTGGTAGCGCGCCTGGTTTGGGACCAGGATGTCGGGAGTTCAAATCTCTCCACCCCGACCAGCTAACTGCCCGCTGCTACACTTGGTGCGGGTGTGTGTTTGCGTGACCCGCCGATGGGAGTGCCCGTAGCTCAATCGGATAGAGCACCAGCCTTCTAAGCTGGGGGTTGTGGGTTCGATTCCCGCCGGGCACGCCAGAGTCGTTCAATGGTGGCTGTAGCTCAGTTGGTAGAGTCCCGGATTGTGATTCCGGTTGTCGTGGGTTCGAGCCCCATCAGCCACCCCAACTTTTCCAGGTGTTACGACAGGTTCCGCAAGGCCTTGTAACCATGAAACCGGATCGTAGCCCCCACCTGGCCGCGCCAATGTCCAGGCTCAGTTAGGATGCGTCCGCGCCTCCCGGTGTTACCGTGCCGGGGCCAATTTGGGACAACTCCAGGCGCGCTTCCCTCGGACGATTTCCAATTACCCGTCGTATCGCCGGATTAAGGGTTTATGACAGTTATATTGCTTACGCTTGCGACATCGGTTTCGACTTTTGCCGGCGGACTGTTTGCGCTCAAGTTCCGCGATCGCTTGCACTTCATTCTGAGCTTTACCGCCGGCGTGCTCCTGGGCGTCGTGAGCTTTGACCTTTTGCCTGAGATTTTCGAGCTGGCCCGCGAACAGGGAACTGATGTCAACGCAGCGATGATCGCACTCGTGGTCGGCTATCTTCTGTTTCACAGCATCGAGAAGTTCGTATTGGTCCATCATGTGCACGAGACCGATTACGCCGCGCATCATCATCCGCGGGTGGGTGTCCTCTCAGCCCTTGCGCTGGTCGGACACAGCTTTATGGACGGCGTCGGCATTGGCATGGCTTTCCAGGTCTCGAACGGCGTCGGGGTCATCGTAGCCATTGCGGTAATCGCGCACGACTTTTGCGACGGCCTTAACACGGTGAGTTTGATGCTCGTACATCGCAACACGACGCCGCGCTCGTTTTGGATGCTGGTACTGGATGCGCTGGCTCCTGTTCTGGGGGCGGCCTCTACCTTGCTTTTCCGGTTTCCTGCGTCCATGCTGATGCTCTATTTGGCGTTCTTCGCCGGGTTCCTCCTGTATATCGGTACTTCCGACATTCTGCCCCAGGCGCATTCTCAGAACCGCCCGGCAATTGCCGGCAGCCTCATCGGGCTTACCTGCCT
>DAIDTN010000244.1 GCA_027457185.1 Burkholderiales bacterium
GGGCACCGTGACTTCAGTGGCCAGCGTCACCGTGACGCCACAGGTGTCGGGCGTGATAACGCAGGTGCTCTACAAGGAAGGCCAGCTCGTGAAAAAGGGCGAGGTGCTGGCGACCATCGACCCGCGGCCGTTCCAGGCCACGCTGGACCAGGCCATAGGCGCTCGTCTGCGCGACGTTGCGCAACTCGACGCCGCGCGCCAGCTGCTCGGACGCTACCAGGTGCTGATCAAGCAGGACTCGATCGCGGGCCAGACCGTGGACACCCAGGCGGCGCTGGTGCAGCAGCTGGCTGGCACGGTGGCGCTGGACCGGGCGAACGAGGATGCGGCGCGGCTGAACCTGCAATGGACGCGCATCGTCGCGCCGGTAACCGGCCGCGTCGGCCTGCGGCCGATCGACGCCGGCAATTTCATCGCCGCCGGCAGCAGCACCGGTGTGGCAACGATCACCCAGATTGCGCCGATCGATGTCGTGTTCTCGATGCCGCAGGAGCGCGTGCCCGAGCTGCAGCAGCGCCGCGCCAGCGGCGCCACGCTGCCGGTCACGGTCTGGGACAGCAAGCGCACGCGGCAGATCGACGCCGGCAGCTTCTTGACGATGGACAACCAGATCGATGCCACAACCGGCACCGTCAGGGCCAAGGCGCGAATGGCGAACGCCGCCGGCGCGCTGTATCCGAACGAGTTCGTCAACGTGCGGCTGCTGCTGCGCACGGTCGACGCCGCCGTCGTCGTGCCGGTGACGGCGCTGCGCCATGGCCCGAACGGCGATTTCGTCTATGTCGTGAGCCCCCAGCGCGTGGTCGCGCTGCGCCCGGTGACCGCCGGACTTTCGGGCGTCAACGACGTCGCGATTAGCAAGGGGCTGGCAGTCGGCGAGCAGGTCGTGACCGAAGGCGGCGATCGGCTCAAGGATGGCGCGCGCGTGCAGACCAGCGCCGATCGTCCGGCCGGTCCCGCCTCGGGCGCGCCGGGCAGCCACCACGGTACGAGCGGCGGCAAGCCTGGGGCCAGCCCTCGGACCCCGGACGCTGCGAATGCCCGGTCTTGAGGCCTAAGCTAAGACGGCTGCGGCCATGAGTCCATCGCGACCATTCATCGAGCGGCCGGTCGCGACCTCGCTATTGATGCTGGCGATCGTGCTCGCCGGGCTGGTAGGGTTCAGGTTCCTGCCGCTGTCGGCACTGCCGCAGGTCGACTACCCGACGATCCAGGTCCAGACCCTGTATCCGGGCGCCAGCCCCGAGGTGATGAGCAACACCGTCACCGCGCCGCTGGAGGGACAGTTCGGTCAGATGTCGGGCCTGGACCGGATGAGTTCGACCAGTGCCGCCGGCGTCTCCGTGATCACGCTGCAATTCGCGCTCAACCTGTCGCTGGACGTGGCCGAGCAGGAGGTGCAGGCGGCGATCAATGCCAGCGGCTCCTTGCTGCCCGCCGACCTGCCGGCGCCGCCGATCTACGCCAAGGTCAACCCGGCCGACGCGCCGGTGTTGACGCTGGCGATCAGCTCCGACAGCATGCCCCTGACCGACGTGCAGAACCTGGTCAACACGCGGCTGGCGCAGAAGATCAGCCAGATCTCCGGCGTGGGGCTGGTGTCGCTCTCGGGCGGGCAGCGGCCGGCGGTGCGCATCCAGGCCAACACGCAGGCTCTGGCCTCGTTCGGCATCGGCCTGGACACCCTGCGCACCACCATCGCCAACGCCAATTCGAACGCCGCCAAGGGCAGCTTCGACGGGCCCAAGCGCGCATTCACGATCAATTCGAACGACCAGCTGCTGACGGCGGACGACTACCGCAAGCTCATCGTCGGCTACAAGAACAACGCCCCGGTGCGCATGAGCGACGTCGCCAATATCGTCCAAGGGGCGGAGAACAACCAGCTCGGCGCCTGGGCCGGCCTGCCCTGCACCCCAGGCTCTGCGGGAGCCTCCGTCGCCGACGCGACCCTTTGCGTCGACGGCGCGGCGCTGCTTCCGGCCATCATCATGAACGTGCAGCGCCAGCCGGGCGCCAACGTCATCGCCACCGTCGACGCGATCAAGAAGCAGTTGCCGACGCTGCAGGCCGGGCTGCCGGCATCGCTGCGCATCGACGTGCTCGCCGACCGCACCAACAGCATCCGCGCCTCGGTCGAGCATGTCGAGACCGAGCTGGTCCTGGCCGTGGTGCTGGTGGTGCTGGTGATCTTCGCCTTCCTCGGCAGCCTGCGCGCGACGGCGATCGCCAGCATCGCGGTGCCGATCTCGCTCATCGGCACCTTCGGGCTGATGTATCTCCTGGGCTACAGCCTGAACAACCTCAGCCTGATGTCGCTGACCATCGCCACCGGCTTCGTCGTCGACGATGCGATCGTGATGATCGAGAACATCGCGCGCTTTCGCGAGGCCGGCGAGCCGCCGATGCGCGCCGCGCTCAAGGGCGCGACCCAGATCGGCTTCACCATCATCTCGCTGACGGTGTCGCTGATCGCGGTGCTGATCCCGCTGCTGTTCATGAGCGATGTGGTCGGGCGGCTGTTCCGCGAGTTCGCGGTCACGCTGGCGATCACCATCCTGATCTCGGCCGTGGTCTCGCTGACGCTGGTGCCGATGATGTCGGCGCGCTGGTTCAAGGAGAAGCGCGAGGAGCGGCCGGCTCGCGGCGCCGCCGCCAGCGCGCGGCGCTTTTTCGCCGGCGTCATGCAACGCTACGATCGCTCGCTGGTCTGGGTGATCGAGCACCAGGCCATCACGCTCGCGGTGGCGCTGGCGACCTTCGTGGTAACAGCGTTGTTGTACATCGTGATCCCCAAGGGTCTGTTCCCGACCCAGGACACCGGCCAGCTGCAGGGGCGCATCCAGGCCGGACCAGACGTTTCCTACGCGCGCATGGTGCAGCTGCAGGCGCAGGCCGCGCGCGCGATCCTGGCCGACCCGGCGGTGGCCAACCTCAGCTCCATCGTCGGCGTCGACGGCGCCAACAACACCATGCTGCAGACCGGCAGCATGCTGATCAACCTCAAACCCGCGCACGGCGACCAGCAGGCGGTGATGGACCGGCTGCGCGCGCGGGTGCAGGTGGTGCCAGGCGTCAGCCTTTCGCTGCAGCCGACGCAGGACCTGACCATCTACGCCGAGACCGGCCCGACCGAATACCGCGTCTCGCTCGAAGGCGTCAACGCCGCCGAGATCACGCAGTGGATGGGCAAGCTGGTCGCCCGCCTGCACGACGCGCCGCAGCTGCGCAACGTCGGCAGCGACGCTGGCGCGACCGGCCTGGCGACCCTGGTCGAGGTCAACCGCGACACCGCGTCGCGGCTGGGCATCAGCGCCAGTTCGGTCGACGACGCGCTGTACAGCGCTTTCGGCCAGCGCATCGTCTCGACCATTTTAACCGACACCAACCAGTACCGCGTGATCCTCGAGGCGCAGCCCGGGGTGGCGCAGGATGCCGCCGGTGTGGGCAAGCTCAATCTAATTTCGAGCAGCGGCAAGCCAACGCCGCTGGCGGCGTTCGCCAACATTACCGAGCAGTACTCGCCGCTGCAGGTCACTCATGTCGGCCAGTACCCGGCGAGCACGCTCAACTTCGACACCGCGCCGGGCGTGGCGCTGGGCGCGGCGGTCGACGCGATCCGGCAGGCAGCCAAGGATATCGCCCTGCCGCCGTCGATCACGATGAGCTTTCTCGGCGCCTCGGGTGCCTACGAGAAGTCGCTTGCCAACGAGCTGTGGCTGATCCTGGCCGCGGTGGTCTGCGTCTATATCGTGCTGGGCGTGCTCTACGAGAGCTACGTCCATCCGCTGACCATCCTCTCGACGCTGCCCTCGGCCGGCGTGGGCGCGCTGCTGGCGCTGATCATCACCGGCAACGACCTCGGCGTGATCGGCGTCATCGGCATCATCCTCTTGATCGGCATCGTAAAGAAGAACGCGATCATGATGATTGACTTCGCCATCGACGCCGAGCGCAATCAGGGTCTGAGCGCGCGCGATTCGATTCACCAGGCCGCGATGCTGCGCCTGCGACCGATTCTGATGCCGACATTCGCGGCGATGTTCGCCGCAGTGCCGCTGATGCTGAGCTGGGGCGACGGCGCCGAGCTGCGGCGCCCGCTGGGCCTGGCGATCTTCGGCGGGCTGATCGTAAGCCAGTTGCTGACGCTGTACACGACTCCGGTGATCTACCTCATGTTCGACCGCATCGGCGGCGGTGTGAGCAAGCGCAGCGCGCTAGACGACGACGGCAATGCCGAGTCGAACGGCGCGGCGCTGGAGCACAGCGCGTGAACCTGTCGCGGCCGTTCGTGCGGCGGCCCATCGGCACCGTGCTGCTGACGGTGGGCATCGCGCTCGCCGGCATCGCCGGCTTCTTCGCATTGCCGGTCTCGCCGCTGCCGCAGATCGAGCTGCCGGTGATCCAGGTCAACGCCAACATTCCCGGCGCCAGTCCCGACACCATGGCGAGCAGCGTGGCTACGCCGCTGGAGCGGCACCTGGGCACCATTGCCGGCGTCAACGAGATCACCTCGACCAGCTCGGTCGGTTCCACGCGCGTAACCCTGCAGTTCGACCTCAGTCGCGACATCGACGGGGCGGCGCGCGACGTGCAGGCGGCGATCAACGCCGCCCGCATCGACCTGCCGGCGACGCTGCGCCAAAACCCGACCTATCGCAAGGCCAATCCGGCGGCGGCGCCGGTGCTGATCCTGGCGCTCACCTCCAAGAGCAAGACGCCGGGACAGATCTACGACGAGGTCTCCAGCACCATCAACCAGCGGCTGCTGCAGGTCAGCGGTGTAGGTGACGTGCAGATCGGCGGCCGTGCGCTGCCGGCGGTGCGCATCGAACTCGATCCGTTCGCGCTCCACCGCTACGGCATCAGCACCGAGGATGTGCGCGCGGCGATCCAGGCGAGCAACGCCAACCGGCCCAAGGGCATGGTGCAGGGCGGCGGGCGCCGGCTGCAGATCTATACCCAGACCCCGGGGCTGAAGGCCGGCGACTACGCGCCGATGGTGATCGCCTGGCGCAACGGCGCGGCGGTGCGCCTGCGCGACGTCGCCGACGTCGAGGACGGGGTCGAGAACACGCGCACGCTCGGCCTGTTCAACGGCGAGCGTGCGATCATCGTGCTGGTCATCTGCCAGCCTTCGGCCAACGTGGTGGCGACCGTGGACGCGATCCACGCCCTGCTGCCCGAACTGCAGGCAGAGCTGCCGGCCGACGTGACGCTGCATGTCGTCGCCGACCGCACCACCTCGATCCGCGCCTCGCTGCGCGAGGTCGAATTGGCTCTGGTGGCGTCGGTGGTGCTGGTGGTGCTGGTGGTCAGCCTGTTCCTGCGCAGCACGCGGGCGATGCGGGTGCCGGCGGTGGCGACCGTGGTCGCCCTGCTCGGCACCTTCGGCGTGATTTACCTGCTCGGCTACAGCCTCAACAACCTGACGCTGATGGCGCTCACGGTGGCCACCGGCTTTGTCGTCGACGACGCTATCGTCGTGCTCGAGAACACCAGCCGCCACATCGAGGCCGGCATGACGCGCATGAAAGCCGCCTTGCTTGGCGCGCGCGAGGTCGGTTTCACCGTGATCTCGATCAGCCTGTCGCTGGTAGCGGTGTTCATTCCGCTGTTGTTCATGGGCGGCCAGGCCGGGCGGCTGTTCCGCGAGTTCGCGGTTACGCTGTCGGTGGCGGTGCTGATCTCGCTGGTGCTGTCGCTGACGACGACGCCGATGATGTGCGCCTGGCTGCTCAAGCCGGGCGGCGCGGCCGAAGCGCAGCGCCCGCAGGGCCGGCTCGCGCGCCAGGCCAAGCGCGGCTATGACTGGATGCTGGCGCGCTATGCGCAGAGTCTGGACTGGGCGCTGGCGAGCAAGGGCCTAGTGATGCTGATCCTGCTGGGGGTGATCGCGCTCAACGCGTATCTCTTCTACGTCGTGCCCAAGAGCCTGTTCCCGCAGCAGGACACCGGCCAGCTCGCGGGAGGGCTCAGCGCCGACCAGAGCATCTCCAGCAAGGCGATGGGCGAGAAACTGCGCCAGGTGGTGAATATCGTCCACGCCGATCCCGCGGTGGACACCGTGGTCGGCTTTACCGGCGGCTCGCGCGCCGGCGGCGGCTTCGTGTTCGTGACCCTCAAGCCGGTGTCCGAGCGCAGCGTCAAGGGACTGGCGGTGATCGCGCGCCTGCGGCCGAAGTTGGCGCGGGTCGCCGGACTGCGCCTGTTCCTGAACCCGGTGCAGGATTTCCGCTCCGGCGGGCGCCAGAGCAGCTCCACCTACCAGTACACGCTCACGGGCGAGAGCAGCGCAACCCTGCGCGAATGGTCGGGCAAGCTGCTGGAAGAGCTGAAGAAATACCCCAAACTGACCGACCTCGACAGCGACGAGCAGGAAAACGGTGTCCAGACCAACGTCCTCGTCGACCCCGGTACCGCCGGTCGGCTCGGCATCAGCGCCACGGCCGTCGACGCCGCGATGTACGACGCCTTCGGACAGCGCCAGGTCGCGGTCATCTACACCGATCTGAACCAGTACCACGTGATCATGGAATGGGCGCCGCAGTACACACAGAGCCCGCGCGCCCTGGGAGACGTCTACGTGCCGGGGACGAAGCTGGTCAGCAACGGCGGCCGGCTGGTCGCCATCGAGAGTGCCGCAGCAAGCTCGAGCAAGAGTACCGCCGCCGGCGCGGCGGCGACGCCGGTCGCAACCGTGCCGGTCTCGCCCAACCCGGCGCTGCGCAACGCGTCCAGCGGCAACGTGCTCAGCAACAGCACGGCCAGCCTGGTGCCGCTGAAGGTGATCGCGCGCTTCGTCGAGGGGCCGACCGCGACCTCGGTCAACCACCAAAACACCGAGCTGGCGACTACGATCTCGTTCAACCTTGCAGCGGGCGCGACGCTGGCCGACGCCCGCAGTGCCATCACCGAGGCCGAGGCCGACATCGGCATGCCAACGTCGGTGCGTGGCGCGTTCGCCGGCACCGCGCTGCTGGCGCAACAGACGAACGCGCAGCAGATCCTGTTGATCGCGGCCGCGCTGGTCGTGATCTACATCGTGCTTGGCGTGCTCTACGAGAGCCTGGTGCACCCGCTGACGGTGTTGTCGACGCTGCCCTCGGCCGGGGTCGGCGCGGTGCTGGCGCTGCTGCTGTTCCACATGGACTTCTCGCTCATCGCCCTGATCGGGGTGTTCCTGCTGATCGGCATCGTCAAGAAGAACGCGATCCTGATCATCGACTTCGCGCTCGAGGCCGAGCGCGCCCGCGGCCTGAGTTCGCTCGAGGCCGTGCGCGAGGCCTGCCTGCTGCGCTTCCGGCCGATTCTGATGACGACGCTGGCTGCTGCCCTGGGCGTGCTGCCGCTGGCGATCGGCTTCGGCGAAGGCTCCGAGCTGCGCCAGCCGCTGGGCGTGGCGATTGTCGGTGGCCTCATCGCCAGCCAGTTGCTCACCCTGTTGACGACGCCGGTGGTGTACATGCTGCTCGACAAGCTGCGCCGTCGCAAGGCCGACGAGCGCTATCTCAGCCGTGCCGGCAGCGGCGCGTTGCAGCCCTTGGAAACGACATGAACACAATTCCCGCTATTTTTCTGCGCCCGACGGCCTGGCTGCTCGGTGCGGCACTGACCACCCTGTCGGCGTGTACGACGCTGGCGCCGACCTACGAGCGGCCAAGCGCGGCAGCGCCGGCTGTGTTCAAGGAGGCACCGGTTGCCGGTTCGACCTGGTTCCCGGCGGCGCCGGCCGATACGCTCGACCGCGGTCCCTGGTGGGAACTCTTCGGCGACCCGATACTGTCGAAGCTGGTCGAGCAGGTCGAGGTTTCGAACCAGAACGTCGCCGCCGCCGTGGCCGCCTATGCGCAGGCCCAGGCTTTGGTGCGCCAGCAGCGCGCGGCGCTGTTCCCTTCGCTGGCGATCGACGCCGGCGTGACGCGCAGTGGCGGCGCGGCCGCGCTTGCCAGACCGACCAGCTTGCAACTCGGCCTGGGCGCAAGCTGGGAGCCCGACATCTGGGGCCAGTTGCGCCTGGCGGTGACCAGCGCGCAGGCCAGCGCGCAGGCCAGCGCCGCCAATCTCGCTGCGGCGCGCTTGTCGGCGCAGGCCGCCCTGGCGACCGATTACTTTGCTCTGCGCGAGGCCGACAACGAGATCGCGCTGCTCGCCACTGCGGTCTCCGCCTATGAACGCTCGCTGCGCATCACTCAGAACCAATACGACGCAGCGATCGCGCAGCGCACCGACGTGCTGCAGGCGCAGACCCAACTCGAGACGACGCGTGCCAACCTCACCGCGATGGTCGGCCAGCGCGCCTTGCTCGAGCACGCCATCGCGCTGCTGGTAGGCAAGGCGCCTGCTGATTTCAGCGTCGCGCCGGCGCCATGGAACGCGGTTGTGCCGGGTGTCCCGCTGGTGGTGCCTTCGGCGCTGCTGCAGCGCCGCCCCGACATCGCCGCCGCCGAACGCGCCGTGGCCGCGGCCAATGCGCAGATCGGCATCCAGCGCGCAGCCTATTTCCCCAGCCTCGGCTTGTCGGCATCCTACGGCGGCGCCGGCAGCACCCTGCCCAGCCTGTTCCGCGCCTCGAACAACCTCTGGTCGCTCGGCCTGTCGGCGGCGCAGACGCTGTTCGACGCCGGCGCCATCGCGGCCCGCGTCGAAGGCGCGCAGGCGGCGCGTGCCGCCGCAGTCGCGAACTACCGGCAGACGGTGCTGGGCGCGTTCCAGGCTGTCGAGGACGAGCTTGCGACCAGCCGCTCGCTGGCCGAGCAGGAAACCCAGCGCCGCGCGGCGTCGGCCGACGCCGACCGCACCGAGCAGCTGACCTTGAACCAGTACCTGCAGGGCCAGGTAGCCTATACCAGCGTCGTCAGCGCCCAGGTGACAGCGCTCGGCGCACGCCAGACGCTGTCTCAGCTGATGTCGAGCCGCCAGGCGGCCGCGGTCGCGCTGATCCGGGCGATGGGCGGGGGTTGGCATGCGCCGGGCGCGGACGATACCGCCGCAGCGCACTGACTTGATTCGCGGCTTGGTTGCATATTGTGCGCGGCCGCGTAAGCGCGCGCCGCTTGCATCGTCGCAGCCGCATCCTCGGCCAGCGCTGGGTCGCGTCGACTCGGCTCATTGCAAACCCGGGCGGCGCTTGGTCGCCGTAACAAATCGTAGCAATTGCGAAAACTAATGCCGATATGTCTCGGCTATAATCCCACGCAAGAAATGCACCCCCAATCGCGATACCGGTGTTCATAGCGAGGTCTTCATGCGTCGATCCTTGGTTTTGGTTGCAGCAGTCCTGGCAAGCGTGCTGGTGGCGGGCTGCGGTAGCGGCGGCAGCTCCGCCAGTCCGCCGGCCAACCTGGTTGCGGTTCCCGGCGATCACAGGATCACCGTCACCTGGCCGGTGGATTCCAACGTGGACTATTGGCTGTTCTATGCAAACGCAAGCAGCATATCAACTTCGAACTGGACCACGATACCCGGCTCGGTAGCGGTGATGGGCGCAAGTTCGCCTTACGTGGTGACCGGGCTGACGAACGGCGCCGTCTATTCTTTTACCGTTAACGGCCGTGTCAGCGGCGGTCCCGGCGGCCCGGGCACCCCTTCGGTATCGGCGGTACCCCGGCTCGCAGGAACCGCGACCGCGACTTTGCCCGTTCCCTGGACCGCGGCGGCGGCGCTCGGCGCCAGTGATTTGCGCGGGGTGACCTGGGGCACGGTGTTTGTCGCAGTCGGCGCCAGCGGCGACATGTATTCGAGCCCCGACGGGATCACCTGGACAGCCTTGAACTCAGGCGTCGCCGGCAACCTCAACGCCGCGGTCTACCGTGGCGGCGTGTATCTGGCGGCTGGCGACGGCGGCACCATGCTTTACTCGACCGATGCAATCAACTGGACGCCGCAAAATACGAGCTCCGCCAACAACCTGTATGCGGTTGCAAGCAGTTCTGCGTTGTTCGTGGCGGTGGGTGCCAATGGGACTATCGTATCCAGTGCCGACGGCGTCACCTGGACCGCAGTGCCCAATTCGGGCACGACGAACAATTTGTATCAGGTGATGTTCGCCCCCACCGGCTTGTGGATCGCGGTCGGCGCCAACGGCACTTTGCTCACCAGTACCGACGCCAGCACCTGGACTGCCGTCAACTCGGGCACGGCGCGCGACCTGAAGGGCATCGCCTATGGCATAAGCACGGCCAGCAATGCCGGCTTGTATGTCGGCGTCGGCGCGAATGGGACGCTCATCACCAGCCCCGATGCATCAAACTGGACGGCGCAGACCGCGATCGGCCCGGGCAACCTGTCCGCGGTAACCTTTGGAACGCAATTCATCGCGGTCGGCGCCAGCGGGAGCATTTTCACCAGCACCGACGGCACAAGCTGGGCAGCCCAGCCCTCGACCATCGGCAGCAATCTGAATGCGATTGTCTTTGCCCCTTACATGTACTCGGTGGTTGGAGCGGCCGGCGCGAATCTGTTGGCGCAATAGCAAGGCGGTCGATCCGACAGGCGGTGAAGCCAGCCCGTCGTAGAAATCATTCCGGAGCGGAATTGAGGTAATGCCCGGACTTGCCGCCCACTTTCTCCAGCAGCAGCACCCCTTCGATGCGCATGCCGCGGTCCACCGCCTTGCACATGTCGTAAATCGTGAGCAGGCCGACGCTGACTGCGGTCAGGGCTTCCATTTCGACGCCGGTTCGGCCCAGGGTTTCGACCGTAACGGTGAGCGTGATGCCGCAGCCGGCGCTATCGCGTTCGAATTCGGCACCCACCCGCGTCAGCGCCAGCGGGTGCGCCAGCGGAATCAGGTCCGCGGTGCGCTTTGCCGCCTGGATCGCGGCGAGGCGGGCCACCCCCAGCACGTCGCCTTTTTTTGCCGTGCCCGCCTCGATCAGGCGCAGGGTCGCCGCTTGCATGCGGATGCTGCCGCGGGCCCGGGCAATGCGCCGCGTTTCCGCCTTGGCGCCTACGTCGACCATGTGCGCCTGGCCGCGCGCGTCGAAATGGCTAAGCTTTTTCGTCTTTGCCGGGGAACTTCGTTTCATAGCGGAGTATCATAACATCATGCGTTTCAGCAGCTTGTTCGTGTTGTGTCTGGCGTTCGCGCCGCCCGTGCTGGCCGACGGCCTGCCCGATCTGGGCGATAGCTCGCAACTCACGGTCACGCCACAAATGGAGCGCCGCGTGGGCGAGGAGGCGATGCGCGACATACGCCTGCACGATCCTGCTTTCGACGACGACGCGGAGGCTACCGCGTATCTCAACGTTCTCGGCGACCGCCTGGTCGCCAGCAGCCAGGACGCGCACCAGCCGTTCGAATTTTTCCTGGTCAAGGACCCGACGCTGAATGCGTTCGCCCTGCCGGGGGGCTTCATCGGCGTGAATACCGGGACGATCGTGACCGCCCAGAGCGAATCGGAACTGGCCGCGGTGCTGGCGCACGAGATCGCGCACGTGACGCAGCATCACATGGCGCGCATGGCGGCCAAACAGGGCCAGCTGTCGCTGGCGATGCTGGCGGCAATGGCGCTGGCAATCGTCGCGCGCAACTCCCAGGCGGGATCGGCGGTGGCGACCATCGGGCAGGCGGGCGCAATCACCGCACAGATCGGCTATTCGCGCGAGTTCGAGCGCGAAGCCGACCGCATCGGCTTCCACACCCTGCAGAAAGCCGGCTTCGATGTGCGCGCCATGCCCGCGTTTTTTCTGCGTATGCAAAAGGCGGGGCGCCTGTACGAAAACAACGCCCCCGCCTATTTGCGCGACCACCCGATTACCACCGAGCGCATCGCCGACGCCGAGAATCGGGTTCAGGGACTGCCCTACAAGCAGGTACCCGACAGCCTCGACTTCCAGCTGGTGCGCGCCAAGCTGCGCGCCCAACAGGGCGCACCGCGCGATACCCTGGCGCTGCTCCAAGCGGATCTGCGCGACAGGAAATACAGCAACGAAATTGCGGCTCGCTATGGTGTGGCCGTGGCCTTGTTGCGCGCGCAGGAGCCGGTTCGCGCCGCGGCCGAACTCGCGCCGCTGCTGAAGACCACCGAGCATCCCATGCTCGCAGGGCTGGAAGCGCGCATCAAGCGGGCCAATGGCGACGACAAGGGCGCGCTCGCCGTGCTCAAGCACGCGCTGCTGCGCTATCCCGACGACCGCGCGCTCAACTATGCCTGCATCGAGACGCGGCAGCGGCTCGGGAAAAATAGCGATGCCGCGGCGCTGCTGGATCAGCAGATCAGGAATTTTCCGAACGACGCGCGGCTGTATGAGCTGCAGGCGAAGGGCTATTCGTCCGAGGGCAAGCAACTGCTGGCGCACCAGGCCCAGGCGGAAGCCTACGTGCTGCAGGGCAGTCTGCCGGCGGCGATCGAGCAGTTGCAGCTGGCGCAAAAAAGCGGCGACGGCGATTTCTACCAGCTCTCCAGCGTCGACGCTCGCCTGCGCGATTTGCGCGCACAGCTGGCGCAGCAGAAGAAGGACGACAAGTAACGCCGGTTCGGTCTGCTTTGCCGGGCCTTTCGGAACAGGCATCGGCCGGCAGCGCGGAGGTCGAGTCAGGCGTCGGCGAGCAGCCGCTCCCCGCCATTTGTACCGGCCGCGTCCAGCCGCGATCCGGCCAATCAGCCAGCCTTATCAGCAAATCAAAATCTCTGGCTTGTGAGCGCTCCCGCCACTGCGCACAATGACGGCAGTTTTGCTGTCGCAGGTCGGCGCGTTCGGGCTGCGGCCAAGTCAACAGGCCTATTCAAAAAAGAGGCAAAGAAATGTCCAAACTGGTCCATCCTCACGGAGGGGGATCGCTCAAGCCCTTGTTGCTCGAGGGTGCCGCGCTGAAAGCGGAACTGGCGCGGGCGCAAGCGTTGCCGCGGCTGCGGGTTTCCTCGCGCGAAAAAGGCGATCTGATCATGCTCGGCATCGGCGGCTTCACCCCGCTCGACGGTTTCATGACCCACGCCGACTGGCAGGGCGTATGCGACGGCTATCGCATGGCGAGTGGGCTGTTCTGGCCGATTCCGATCACGCTGTCCGCGGACAAGGCGGCGGCCGCGGGGATCAACACCGGCAGCGAGCTCGCACTCGTCGATCCCGATTCGGACGCGATTCTCGCAACCATGAAGGTGACCGAGAAATATGTGATCGACAAAGCGCACGAATGCATGTCGGTGTTCCGCACTGCGGATGCCGAGCATCCCGGCGTGAAGATGGTCTTGGCGCAGGGCGAGTTCAACCTCGCCGGCCCGGTCAAGGTGCTCTCCGACGGCGGCTTCAAGGAAAGATACGGCGCGCTGTTCATGACCCCGGCGGAGACCCGCGCCGAATTTGAGCGCCTCGGATGGTCGAAGGTAGCGGCGTTCCAGACGCGCAATCCCATGCACCGCTCGCACGAGTACCTGGCCAAGGTCGCGATCGAAACCTGCGACGGGGTGCTGGTGCATTCGCTGCTGGGCGCGCTCAAACCCGGCGACATTCCGGCCGATGTGCGCACCCATGCGATCTCGTCTCTGATGGATAAGTATTTCGTCAAGAACACCGTGGTGCAGGCGGGCTATCCGCTCGACATGCGCTATGCCGGCCCGCGCGAAGCGCTGCTGCATGCGCTGTTCCGCCAGAACTACGGCTGCTCGCACCAGATCGTCGGCCGCGACCACGCGGGCGTGGGCAGCTATTACGGCCCGTTCGATGCGCACCATATTTTCGACCAGATCCCGCAGGGGTCGCTGGAGACCCAGCCGCTCAAAATAGACTGGACCTTCTGGTGCTACCAGTGCGGCGGCATGGCGTCGGCGCGCACCTGTCCGCACGACGAAAAAGACCGGCTCAACGTCTCCGGGACCAAACTGAGGAAGTGGCTGTCCGAAGGCAGCCCGGTGCCGGCCGAATTCAGCCGGCCGGAGGTGCTCGCGATTCTGCGCGAGTATTACGCCACGCTCGAAGCGCACGAAAAAGTCGAAGTGAAGCTCGCCGGGCATTCCGCGCGCTAGTTGGGGAATTTGTTTTCTGAAGCTGTTTTTTTCTAGGAGGTAGTAACGATGCCGACATTCGTCCGTACCGAAAAATGCGACGGCTGCAAGGGGCAGGACAAGACCGCGTGCATGTACATATGCCCGCACGACCTGATGCATCTGGACCGCGATGGTGCAGTGACGGGCCACGCGATGAAGGCCTACAACGTGGAACCGGAGCAGTGCTGGGAGTGCTATTCCTGCGTCAAGATCTGTCCGCAGAACGCGATCGAGGTGCGCCATTACGCCGACATCGTACCGCTCGGCGCCTCGGTGCAGCCTTTGCGCGGAACCGATTCCATCATGTGGACCATCAAGTTCAGGAACGGGACCATGAAGCGCTTCAAGTTCCCGATCCGCACCACGCCCGAATGCTCGGCCGATCCTTACGGCGGCAAGCCCAAGGCCGACATGGCCGAAATCGAAAAGCACGACGTACTGTTCACCAAAAGCACGCACGCGGGCGACCGCAGCCAGTTCGTCAAGGGATAGACAGGCAATCATGGAGCGTCGCGCTTGGCTCGCATTGCGTGCCCGCGCTTCGGACTGAACTTTTTTTCGGCAGAGGGCTACAGGGTTTAGCCCAAGCCGCAATGAGAAAGGAAATCTGCAATGGCTGAATATGTGTTTGGCAATCCTGAAGTCATCGAAGAAGAAGTCGACATGCTCATCATCGGCGGCGGCATGGCCGCCTCCGGCACCGCCTTCGAGGTCCCGCGCTGGATCGAAGGCACGGGCCTGAAAGTCAAGCTGGTGGACAAGGCGGCGTTGTCGCGCTCGGGCGCTGTCGCGCAGGGCCTGTCGGCGATCAACACCTACATGGGCGACAACGACCCCGCCGATTACGTGCGCTACGTGCGCAACGACCTGATGGGCATCGTGCGCGAAGACCTGATCTACGACGTCGGCCGCCATGTCGACGACTCGGTGCACAATTTCGAGGACTGGGGCCTGCCGATCTGGAAAGCCCAGGGAGACGAGGAAAAATCGCTGCGCGCGGGCGGCAAGCCGGTGCGCTCGGGCCGCTGGCAGATCATGATCAACGGAGAGTCCTACAAGTGGATCGTGGCCGAGGCGGCGAAGAAGGCCCTCGGCATGGACAAGATCCAGGAGCGCGTGTTCATCGTGCGCCTGATCAACGACAAGAACGACCCGACCCGCATCGCGGGCGCGGCGGGCTTTTCGGTGCGCGAACACAAGCTCTATATCTACAAGTTCAAGGCCTGCATGCTTGCCGCCGGCGGCGCGGTGAACGTGTTCCGCCCGCGCTCGGTGGGCGAGGGCGGCGGGCGCGCCTGGTTCCCGGTGTGGAATGCGGGTTCGACCTATTCGATGGCGGCGGAGGCTGGCGCCGAAATGACCATGATGGAAAACCGCTTCGTGCCGGCGCGCTTCAAGGACGGCTACGGCCCGGTGGGCGCCTGGTTCCTGCTGTTCAAGGCCAAGGTACAGAACGGCATGGGCGAGGACTACGGCACGCTGCGCGGCGATGTCATCAAGGACGAGAAGCGCTTCGGCAAGTACGGCCAGGGCGTGCCCGGCACCTGCCTGCGCAACCACATCATGCTGGAGGAGATGATCAACGGCCGCGGCCCGATCTTCATGGACACGCCGACCGCGCTGGCCAAGCTGGGCGAAAAAATGACGCCGAAGGAATTGAAGCACCTCGAAGCCGAGGCCTGGGAGGACTTCCTCGACATGACCATCAGCCAGTGCGGCATCTGGGCCGGCGAGAACGTCGAGCCGGAAAAGACCATGTCGGAGATCATGCCGACCGAGCCGTACCTGCTCGGCTCGCACTCGGGCTGCGCCGGCCTGTGGGTGTCGGGCCCGACCGATCTTCCGGGCGTGCCCAAGGAATGGTCTTGGGGCTATCGCAGCATGACCACGGTGAAGGGCCTGTTCTCGGCCGGCGACGGCGTCGGCGCTTCGGGGCACAAGTTCTCCTCGGGCTCGCATGCCGAAGGGCGCATCGCCGGCAAGGCGATGGTCAAGTACTGCCTCGACAACAAGGACTGGAAGCCCGAACTCGACCGCAGCACGCAGGATCTCGTCGACGAGATCTACAAGCCGGTGCGCACCTTCCTCGAGCACAAGGACTACACCACGGCGATCGACATCAATCCGCACTACATCACGCCCAAGATGCTGCAGTTCCGGCTGCAGAAGATCATGGACGAGTACGTCGCCGGCGTGGGGACCTACTACCGCACCAACAAGAAGCTGCTCGAGATCGCGGAGTTCAAGCTCGGTATGCTGAAGGAAGACTCGCTCAAGATGCGCGCCAAGGACCTGCACGAGCTGCTGCGCGCCTGGGAGAACTACCATCGCATCATGTCGGCCGAGGCGCACATGAAACACATCCAGTTCCGCGAGGAAACCCGCTATCCGGGCTTCTACTACCACATGGACTACAACTACATCGACGATGCAAACTGGAAGTGCTTCAGCAATTCGCGCTACGACAAGACGACCAAGAAGTGGACGCTGAAGAAGGTCCCGTACGTGCAGGTCATCAAGTAGCCGCTGCGCCGAACAGGCGCTAGTCCAGTCTGGGGTCTGGGTATAATCTACCCAGACCACTCTGTTTTGGGACCGCCCGGGCGAAACCCTAGCCCGGGCTGTTTTGAGGCTCGTGCCTCGCGATGCGCCGCAAACCGAGCGCAAGGCACGGGCCCTACTGCTACAGGACATTCACTATGAGCATCGACATACGGCTGCCGCCGCCCGAATCCGCCTCGGGCCAAGCTGTGATCAAGGAATTCAGCGATCCGAGCCCGATGACGCCGGTCCAGCCGGTGCAACTCGGGCCGGACGACACGTTCCAGTTCAGCTGCCACAAGGGCATCGCCTGTTTCAACAAGTGCTGCCAGAACATCGACATCATGCTTGCGCCCTATGACGTGCTGCGGCTGAAGAAACGCCTCGGGATATCATCGCGCGACTTTATCGACAACTTTACCCGTGACTTCCAGATGGACGGCCACGGCATGCCGGGGCTGAAGCTCGCAACCAAGGATGAATCCCCGGCCTGCGTGTTCCTCAGGCCGGAGGGCTGTGGCGTGTACGCCGACCGGCCTTCGGCCTGCCGCTACTACGCGCTCGGCCTGCTGTCGATGCGCAAGAAGGACTCGCCCACCGATGAAGATTCGTATTTCGTGGTGAAAGAGGACCATTGCCTCGGTCACCAGGAGCCGAAGACGCAGACGGTGCGCGACTACCGCAAAGAGCAGGGGCTGGAGGACTACGACGCGATCAACCGCGAATGGCGCCAGATCGTGCTGAAAAAGCGCTCCAGCGGCCCGACCATAGGCAAGCCCTCCGAGCGCAGCATGGAGCTGTTCTATCTCGCGAGCTACAACCTGGACGGCTTTCGCGATTTCATTTCGACCGCCGGTTTCGCCGAGCTGTTCGAACTCGATCCGGCGGAAAAAGAGACGCTGCTGGCGAACGACGAGGCGCTGCTGCGATTTGCTTTCCGCTTCCTCAAGCAGGCGCTGTTCGGCGAGATCACCATCCCGGTGCGCGCCGACGCGGCGGCGAAGCGGCACGAGCGCTACCGCCAGCGAGTGGAGCAGATGGAGCGCGAGGGCGCCGAGCGTAAGTCGATGGACCAGGACGCGCAGTACGAAAGCCTGAAGCACGAGGGCCAGGACGACGAATGAGCGAGGCATGAACGATCTGCACGACACCCGGCGGCTGGATGCCGATCTCGACCGCATCGAAACCGAGCCCTACTACGAGCCGGTGGGCGCGGAGGTGGCGCTGTTCGAGGCGGCGTGGGCGAGCCGGGTGCCGGTGCTGCTGAAGGGGCCGACCGGCTGCGGCAAGACGCGCTTTGTCGAGCACATGGCCTGGCGCCTGGCGCGGCCGCTGGTGACGGTATCCTGCCACGACGATCTCACCGCCTCCGACCTGGTCGGGCGCTACCTGATCGTCGACAACGAGACCGTATGGGTGGACGGGCCGCTCGCGCGCGCGGTGCGCACGGGCAGCCTCTGTTATCTCGACGAGATCGTGGAGGCGCGCAAGGACACCACCGTGGTGATCCACCCGCTCGCCGACAGCCGCCGCATCCTGCCGATGGAGAAGCGCGGCGAGCTGCTGCGCGCGCCGGCCGAGTTCATGCTGATCCTGTCCTACAACCCGGGCTATCAGAGCGTGCTGAAGGAGCTGAAGCATTCGACGCGGCAGCGCTTCGTCGCAATCGAGTTCGACTACCCGCGCGCCGACCTGGAGGCGAAGATCGTCGTCACCGAGACCGGCATCGACGCTTCCACGGCACAGCGCCGGGTGAAGTGCGCCGCGATGACGCGAAACCTGAAGGGCAGCGGCCTGGACGAAGGCGCGAGCACGCGCCTCTTGGTGCACGCGGCGCAACTGATGCAGCGCGGCGTGGCGCCGCGCCCCGCCTGCGCCGCGGCGATTTCGCTCGCCCTCTCCGACGACCCGGAAATGCTCGCCGCGATCGACGAACTTGCATCGGCAGTATTCTAGGTACGGCGTATCGAATGTTGTTGCATGCGACGAACGGACCTGCGCGCTGCGCGCGCCAACCGTGTTTTCCGTACGGATGTAAAGCG
>DAIDTN010000245.1 GCA_027457185.1 Burkholderiales bacterium
GTTTCATACCGCCCGGACCTTTGCGCCGGTCGTGCGCGCTCCGGCGGCTTCGGCAAGATAGCCCATGGCCGCCGTCACGCCGGCCGGTTTGTACGGCATGCGCGCCAGAGCCAGTCCCATTTCGACGCCGGCGAGCGCGCCCATCAGCGTGAGGTCATTGAAGTCGCCCAGGTGGCCGATGCGGAATACCTTGCCCGCGAGCCTTCCCAGGCCGGTGCCAAGCGACATGTCGTAGGCGTCGAGTATGATCTTTCTGAGCGCGTCGGCGTCGTGGCCGGCGGGCAGCATCACCGCAGTGAGGGTGTTGCTGTATTCCTCGGCGTTGGCGCAGAGAATTTCCAGGCCCCAGGCGCGCACCGCGCGCCGCGTCGCCTCGGCGTGGCGCGCATGACGCGCGAATACCTGCGGCAGGCCTTCTTCGCGCAGCATCCGGATCGCCTCGCGCAGGCCATAGAGCAGATTGGTCGCCGGCGTATAGGGGAAATAGCCTGACTTGTTGGCGGTGAGCATTTCGTCCCAGGCCCAGTAGGACCTGGGCAGCTTCGCCGACTGCGCCGCCTTGCGCGCCTTCTCGCTCACCGCGTTGAAAGACAGGCCCGGCGGCAGCATCAGTCCCTTCTGCGATCCGGCCACGGTCACGTCCACGCCCCAGTCGTCGTGGCGGTAGTCGATCGACGCGAGCGAGGAGATCGTGTCCACCATGAATAGCGCCGGATGCGCCGCCGCATCGATCGCTTTGCGCACCGACGCGATGCGGCTGGTGACGCCGGTGGAGGTTTCGTTGTGCACCACGCATACTGCCTTGATGGCGTGTGCCCTGTCCTCCTTCAGCTTCGCTTCGATCGCCGCCGCGTCTGCGCCGTGGCGCCAGTCGGTTGCGATCAGTTCCACCTGTAAACCGAGTTTGCCCGCCATTTTCTGCCACAGGCTGGCGAAATGCCCGGTCTCGACCATCAACAACTTGTCCCCGGCGGAGCAGCAGTTCACCAGCGCCGCTTCCCAGGCGCCGGTGCCCGAGGCCGGATAGATCACCACCGGCTGCTGCGTCTGGAACACGTGCTTCAAGCCCTCGATGATCTCCAGACCCAGTTGGCCAAACTTCGGCCCGCGGTGATCCATCGTGGGAGAGTCGATGGCGCGCAGGATGCGGTCGGGCACATTGGTGGGCCCGGGGATTTGCAGGAAATGACGACCGCTTCTAAGCGCCATGGCAGAACTCCTCGGAGGCAAAAGACAGGGGGCAGGGCATATTATGCAATATTGGCTGGTAAGGAAAGGGCTGCCCCGGCACGCTGCGTAAGTAATGTAATAATACAGCGTGGCGCGCCACGCCTGCGAATGCGATCGCGACCTGTGTTCCGTTCGCATGCTTGTTCATAAGGAGGTCCAATTGAACATCGACATCATTTCCGATGTGGTCTGTCCCTGGTGCTACATCGGCAAGCGCCAGATTGAGGCGGCACTCGCGCTGCACGCGCAGCAGCATCCCGGTTCCGACCGCCCCAGCGTCACTTGGAGGCCGTTTCAGCTCAATCCGCAACTGCCCGCGGAGGGTATGAGCCGGCAGGATTACTTAACGCAGAAATTCGGTGCCGCGCGCGCGCAGGACCTCTATGCGCGCGTGGCCGCGGTCGGCGCCGAGCTGGGCATCGCGTTCGCGTTCGACCGGATTGCGCGCCAGCCCAACACCGTCGCCGCGCACAGCCTGATTGCGCTTGCCGGCGCAGCAGGGCCGCGGGCCGAGGGTTTGCAGGACCGGGTCAAAGAGGCCTTCTTGCAGGCTTACTTCCTCGACGGCGTCGATTTGACCAGGACGGAAAACCTGGTTGCCATCGCCACCGCGGCGGGCTTGGACCGGTCCCAGGCGGAGCGGTGCCTGGCCGACCCGCAATCGCGGCTGGCGGTGGAGCAGGAAGACCGGCGTGCGCGCGCCATCGGCGTCGAAGGCGTGCCCTTTTTCATTTTCAACGGTAAGCTGGCAGTGTCCGGCGCGCAGGGATCCGCAGCGCTGCTAGACGCCATGCGCCAGGCGGAAACCGCGGTCGCGTAAGCGGCACGATTGATTCGCGTCCAGGACCCTGTGGAGCTAGCGCCCAAGCACGTCGCCGCGGTCACGCTGCATCCGCGCGCGGGCGATGGCGCGCTCGCTGCGCGGCTGCGGCGCGAGATCCGTGGCGAGGTTCTGTTCGATGCCGCGAGCCGCGGCCGCTATTCCACCGACGCGTCCATCTACCAGATCGAGCCCGTGGGCGTGGTGGTGCCGCAGACCGAAGAGGACGCGCGCATCGCCATCCAGATCGCCGCCGAGCTGGGCGTCCCCATCCTGCCGCGCGGCGGCGGCACTTCGCAGTGCGGCCAGACCGTGGGCGCGGCCCTGGTCATCGACCATTCCAAATACCTGAACCGGGTCCTCGGTTTCGATAAGGACGCGCGCACGGCCGTGGTCCAGCCGGGCATGGTGCTCGACCGGCTGAATGCCTATCTGCGACCGCACGGCCTGTGGTTTCCGGTGGATGTGTCCACCAGCGCGCAGGCAACCTTGGGCGGCATGGCCGGGAACAACTCCTGCGGCTCGCGCTCCATTCGTTACGGCAACATGGTGCACAACGTGCGCGGCATCGATGCGCTGCTCGCCGACGGCGCCGAATTCCACTTCGGCGCCAGCGACCGCACCGCCGGTGCGTCCCCGGCCTATCAGGCGCTGATCGCGCGCGTGCATGCGGTGGTGCGGCGCGAGGCGGCGGAGATCGAGGCGCGCTGGCCCAAGGTGCTGCGCCGGGTACAGGGCTACAACATCGATATGGTGCAACCCGGGGCGGAAGGTGCGCCGCTCGCGCACAACCTCGCGCATCTGCTGGTCGGCTCCGAGGGCACGCTCGCCTATATGCGGCGCATCTATCTCGATCTTGCGCCGCTGCCGCGGCACAAGACCCTGGGGGTGTGTCACTTTCCGACCTTCCGTCAATCGATGCAAGCGCCGCAGCATATCGTCAAGCTCGCGCCCACGGCGGTGGAACTGGTGGACCGCACCATGATAGAGCTCGCGCGCGGCAATGCCGCGTTCAAACCCATCGTCGGGCGTTTTCTCAAGGGCGACCCGGGCGCGATACTGCTGGTCGAATTCGCCGGCGACGATCGCAGCGAGCAGCTCGCCAAGCTCAGGCAGCTGGTGGAACTGATGGCCGAACTCGGCTTCCCCGGCGGCGTGGTCGAGATCACCGACGCAGCTTTGCAAAGGGAAGTGTGGGAGGTGAGGAAAGCCGGCCTCAACATCATGATGTCGATGAAGGGCGAGGGCAAGCCGGTGTCCTTCATCGAGGATTGCGCCGTGCCGCTGGAGTATCTGGCCGAGTACACCGACAGGCTGACCCAGGTATTTGCCAAGCACGGCACGCGCGGCACCTGGTACGCGCACGCCTCGGTCGGCACCCTGCATGTGCGCCCGGTACTCAACATGAAGCGGGACGGCGCGAAACAAATGCGCGCGATTGCGGAGGAAGCCTGCGAACTGGTACGCAACTACAAGGGCGCCGCCTACTCGGGCGAACACGGCGATGGTCTCGTGCGCACCGAGTGGATCGAACCCATCATCGGTTCTCGCTTGACGCGCGCGCTGGAGGAAATCAAGGATCTGTTCGATCCGCGCGGCCTGATGAATCCAGGCAAGATCGCGCGCGGAACTAGGCAGGACGACCGCAGTCTGTTCCGGTTCAAACCCGGCTATGCCGCGCAGCAACTAGCTACCGCGCTGGACTGGAGCGAGTGGAACGCGCCCAGTGAAGTCGCCGATACCGGCGCGGGCGCCGCGGCTAGCCGTGGTTTCCAAATGAGCGCCGCGTCAAGCCGCGGCTTTGTCGCGGCAGTGGAGATGTGCAACAACAACGGCCATTGCCGCAAGTTCGACGCCGGCACCATGTGTCCGTCTTTCCGCGTCACCGGCAACGAGCGCGATCTCACCCGCGGCCGCGCCAATACCTTGCGCCTTGCCCTGTCCGGACAATTAGGTGCCGACGCCTTCACCTCGGAGGCGATGCGCGCGGCCATGGACCTGTGCGTGAGCTGCAAGGGCTGCAAGCGCGAATGCCCCACCGGCGTCGACATGGCGAAAATGAAAATCGAGTTTCTGCATCACTACCAGCAACGTCACGGCCTTTCCCTCAAGGACAGGCTGATCGCCTGGCTGCCGCGCTACGCGCCCTGGGCCGCGCGCCTGCCTGCGCTCGCCAACCTGCGCGATGCCATTCCGGGACTGGCCGGTCTGAGCGAATCGCTGTTGGGCCTGTCGGCCAAGCGTTCCCTGCCCAGGTGGCGCAGCGATGCATGTCTGTTCCGCCCACGCGCTGCCGCGGCGAATCAGGCGGGCGCGCGCGAAGTCGCGCTGCTGGTCGACACCTTCAACAATTACTTCGAGCCCGACAACGCGCGCGCGGCGCTGGCAGTGCTCGAGGCGGCGGGTTATCGCGTGCACCTTGCGCGCGCACCGGATGGTGAGCGCCCGCTGTGCTGCGGGCGCACGTTCCTCGCCAGCGGTTTGGTGGATGAGGCCAGGGCCGAGGCGCGGCGCACGCTGGCCGCCCTGCAATCGTATGTCGAGGGCGGCCTGCCCATCGTCGGCCTGGAGCCGTCATGCCTCTACACTCTGCGCGACGAATTCAAGTCCATGCTGCCCGGCGCCGAAGCGGACGCGCTGGCCGCGCGCGCAGTGCTGTTCGAGGAATACCTCGCCGCTGAAAAGCAAGCCGGCAGGCTGAACCTCAGGCTGCAAGCTCTGCCGCAGAAAAAGGCGCTGCTGCACGGCCATTGTCACCAGAAAGCCTTCGGCGCCATGTCGTCGGTGGAGCAGGTGCTGCGCCTGGTGCCGGAGTTGAACGTGG
>DAIDTN010000246.1 GCA_027457185.1 Burkholderiales bacterium
GTGCCTGACTGTTCATGAGCATCGATCGTGCCAGACCGCGCGTTGCAGCTTGCTTCACGCATTGTTTCAATGGCTTGTACCAGCAGTTCGCGGCGGACGGCGTGCGCGCGCGGAGCAAACGCGACGCCTGAAGTACATGCATTTCATGCGGGCGCGCCGCCCTGACTCAAACTTACCCTTTGTTTTCCTTCATTTACGAATTCACGGGCCTGCCTTTTAATTGCATACACAACTCAATCGCAAGGCATAAGACTTTCGTCAAATCGGCGGCACAGCAAACAGGGCAAACTGGTTTCCGGAGCAAGCGCGGATTTCCACCAACCGCCGAAAGAAGGAAGCATGCCAGCGCAAAAACCCGCATTCGCCGTATTGCTGCGCGTCGCTGCCAGCGCGTTCGGCAGCACCGTCAAATAGCCCGCTCTTATGTTTGCCTTGTCCGGATTCGCGCATATCGCAATATATAATGGCGTTCCACCATTCGAAGGATCGCGCCGCCCTCCCGCGGCGCGAGCGCAAACCATGAGCATTCTGATTCTTGGCCTGATCGTTTTCTTGGGCGCGCACTCGACGCGCATCGTCGCCGACGGCTGGCGCAGCGTGCAACTGAAGCGCCTCGGCGAGGGCAGATACAAAGGCATTTACTCCCTGATATCGCTTGCGGGTTTCGGCCTGATCGTCTGGGGCTTCGGCCTGGCGCGGCAGCAGCCGGTCGTGCTCTGGACCCCGCCCATCGCCATGCGCCACGTGGCGGCGCTGCTGACCATGATCGCGTTCGTCCTGCTCGCGGCGGCCTATGTGCCGCGCAATTCGATCAAGGCGCGCCTGCACCACCCGATGGTGCTCGCGGTGAAGACCTGGGCGTTTGCACACCTGCTCGCCAACGGCGGGCTCGCCGCCCTGCTGCTGTTCGGCTCGTTCCTCGCCTGGGCGGTGGTCTGTTACAGCGCGGAAAAAAAACGCGACCGCGCCGCGCTCACCCAATACCCCGCCGGCAGCGCCGGCGCCACTGCGATCGCCGTAGCCGTGGGTATAGCGGCGTGGGCGCTGTTTGCGTTCTGGCTGCACGGCGTGCTGATCGGCGTGCGGCCTTTCGGATGACCTGATGAAACATCATGAACAACCCTCGACGAATGACAAGGCTCGCGCTCGGGCTTAGTGTTTTATTTCTTGCAGGCTGCGGAACCTTGCTGCCGCGCGGCGAGAGCGTCGTCGAAAGTCCGTGGCACAGTTTTGCGGAAGCGCAACAGACTTTCGACAGCATCATTCCATACAAGACCACGGTCGAGGATTTGCGCAAGCTCAAGCTCGACCCCCTGAAGAATCCGAACATCACGCTGCTGAACTATTCGGACGTGCTGCGCCGTTTCATTCCGAGCCCCGCGACCAATATGCAGGACCTGGATGCGGGCGTGCAGGATTGCATCAATGCGAAGAGCGCGTGCAAAGGCTACGAAGTCGACCAGAAGACGGTAACGCGCCGGCGTTACGGCAATTTCTGGGCGGATTTTCTCAATTTCAAACGCAAGGTGAATATCGTCGGATGGCGCTTCAACGGCGTCATCCTGATCAAGGACGACCTTGTCGTATATAAGCTAACCGGCGGCCAGCCCGTGATCCACGAACTCGAGGAAAGCAAGAATCCGCTGGGCCCGCTCCAGGGGATAGGCGAATCGAAACTGCTCAGCCCCTGATCGCCGGCGCAGATGTTAATCGCGCAGCCGGATCGCCAGGCTTTGCGTCGACCGGCCGACGAGCCCCCCGGTATCGAAAATGCGCGCCTCGGACAGACCGCCCCCGTCAGGGCCCAGCAGCGTGCGCGCATCGATGCAGATCCATTCGCCCCGCGCCTTGCGCAGCAGGTTAATGGTGAGATCCGAGTTGACGAACATATAGCGGTGGAAGTCGAGAATCGCGCTGATGCCGTTGCCCGAGTCCGCGGCGACCGCGACGCGCACGAGCCCGCCCGGCGCTTCGCCCGCGACCAGCGGATGGCGCAGGCGGAACCAGACGGCGGACGGACCGCGAAATGCAATGCCTGTTGCAACCCGGCCCTCGATCAGATCATGGTAGCCGGTGGTCTTGCTCGCGAACAGGAACGGCGCCACCGGCGACTGTTCGAGCGAGCGCGGCGCGTGCGGCAGCGGATGCCCCGGAAGGTCGGCGGGAATGTCCAGCCCGGCCTCGCGATGCGCCACCGCGGTGAAGCGCGCCACCTCCTTGCCGCCGGCGTTCAACTGCGCCGAAAAATGCGCGACGTTGCGCCCCGCGTAATCGGTCCGCACCTCGACCTCGATCTCGGCGATCGGCACCGGCCGCAGCAGGTTGGCGGTCAGCCGCGCGACATGCGTGAGCTCCAGCCCCGCCGCGGCGCGCTCGATGCAGCGCGCCACCAGCGCGATCGGCTGACCGCCGTGCTGATGCTGCGGATGCCAAGGGCCGCGGGTCAGATCGGTCGAGGCGTAGGCGCCGCTGGCGAGCGCGACGTAAGCGCTGGCCGCAGGCGGCGCCGATTCGCGCCCGTCGCCGGAAGATGCAAGTACCATTGGTATGTGCGAATGGTGTGTCGGAATCGCCGGCGAAAAGCGCCGGCGCGATCCGAAGTATCGCCGTCCGGCGCAGTCCGGTCAAACCGCCGCGCGCTGCCCGCGCTCGCGCCGTTGGCGGCGGAAGTGCGAGACTGCCAGCAGCAATGCCGCTCCCTGCAGCAGGGCGCAGAAGTAGAACGGCATGCCGATACGCCAGTCGCCCTTCGGCAGGTGCGACACCATCACCAGCAGCGGCGCGGCGAGCGTCGGCGCGATCACCGCCATCAGACTGTTGAGACCACTCACCGCGCCAAGCGTGCTGCCCTGGCTGCGCGCGTCCGCCGCGCCCGAAATAATGCTCTGGATCTAAGCCGACACCGTGGGGCCGAGCAGGTTGAGGAAGATGATCGCGAACAGCATCCAGCCCTGCGTCGCGGCGCCCCAGGCGGCGTAGGCGATGGTGGAAGACACCAAGCCCAGCACGGCCAGACGCTGCGGGCTGAAGCGCTTGAGCAGGCGCCCGAGCAGCAGGCCCTGTGCGATCGCCGATGCGATACCGACCGCCGCGAGGGACCAGCCGTTCTGCAGCGGCCCCCAGCCGAACTTGAACGTGGTGTAAAGTACCCAGGACGTGTAGAGCACGAACTGCGCCAGTCCGGTGCAGGCCACCACCAGCGCCAGCCGTCCCGCGCCCTTCAGCTGGGCCAGCCGGCGCAGCGCAGCGACCGGATTCGCCACCCTCCAGTGAAATGCGTGCCGGCGCTCCTTGGGCAGCGACTCCGGCAGCACGAAATAGCCGTACAGCAGATTGAGCAGCGCCAGACTGCCGGCGGCGAAAAACGGCAGGCGCAGATTGATCGCGCCCAGCAGACCGCCCATCACCGGCCCGAGGATGAATCCGACGCCGAACATCGCGCCCAGCAGGCCGAAGCGCTTCGCCCGGTTTTCGGCCGGCGTAATATCGGCGACATAGGCG
>DAIDTN010000247.1 GCA_027457185.1 Burkholderiales bacterium
GGCGCGCTCACCGCCGGGCTGGGCCGGGAGTGGGCGGTCCTGCGCGTGACGTTCAAGCCCTATCCCGTATGCGCGTTCAACCAGACCCCGGTTACCGCCGCGCTGGCCCTGCGCGAAAAGCTCGCCGGCGCCCCGGTCAAACCCGTGCGCGTGCGCATGAATCCCTATGAAACCGGCTATGCCGGCATGGACGCGGTCGGACCGTTCAATTCCGTTTCCGGCACGCTGATGAGCATCCCGTTCTGCATCGCGGCCACGCTGCTGTACGGCGTACCCGACATGCAGCGCATGCTCACCTACGACGATGCCCCGGTGAACAAACTGATATCGGGCATCAAGCTGATCAGCGACGCGGCGGTGCCTACGCTGTGCTGCGTCATCGAGGTCGAAACCGCGGACGGCCGCACGCTGGTGCAGGACCAGCGCATGAGCTTCGCCGATTATTCCTACGACCGCGGCCGCGTATCCGCCCTCATCAGCCGCATCGGCCGCGAGCAGGCGGTGCCCGCGGCCGCTTATGACCGGCTGGAAGCCTTCGTTGCCGGCCTGCCGCGCGGGAACATTGCCGACCTGCTGCAGGCCTTCGCCCTGCTGCCGCGGACCAGCGCCATTGCCGCCTGATTGCGGGGCAGCGGCGGCGTTCGCAGACGACAGCAGCCGGGTTACGCGCAGGCTCCCACCCGGGCGCCGTCTGGCCGCGTCCTCGGCCGCGCTCGCGGCCGGCGCGGCCATATAGTAGTACGCATTTCTGGCGTACTATTATCGGCGTGGGTGCCGGCGGTTCCGGCACTTCAATATTCCAACATCGGGGTAAACCAGAATGGCAAAGATGATGCAGGACAAGGTGGTGGTGGTAACCGGCTCCGGCGGCGGCATCGGCCGCGAATTCGCATTGCTGATGGCGGCCGAAGGCGCCAAGGTGGTGGTCAACGACATCGGCGCATCGGTGAGCGGCGAAGGCAAGGACGCCGGCCCGGCGCAGCAGGTCGTGAACGAAATCCGCGCCCAGGGCGGCGAGGCGGTGGCCAATACCGACAGCGTCTCCAGCTGGATGGGCGCCAACGCCATCATCAAGGCGGCGATCGACCACTTCGGCCGCATCGACTGCGTCGTCAACAACGCCGGCATCCTGCGCGACCGCATGTTCTTCAAGATGAACCCGGAAGAATGGGGCGCGGTGATCGACGTGCACCTAAACGGCACCTTCTATGTCAGCCGCGCCGCCGCGACCTATTTCAAGGAGCAGGAATCGGGTTCCTACGTGCACATGACTTCGACCTCCGGGCTGATCGGCAACATCGGCCAGGCCAATTACGGGGCGGCCAAGCTCGGCATCACCGCGCTGTCGAAAATGATCGCCATGGACATGGCGCGCTACCATGTGCGCTCCAACTGCATCGCGCCCTTCGCCTGGAGCCGCATGATCGGTTCCATCCCCGCGGACACGCCCGAAGCCAAGGCGCGCGTGGAAAAACTCAAGACCATGGAAGCCGCCAAGATCGCACCGATGGCGGTGTTCCTTTGCAGCGATGCGGCCAAGGACGTCAGCGGCCAGGTGTTCGCGGTGCGCGCCAACGAAATCTTCCTGATGAGCCAGCCGCGCCCGCTGCGCTCGGTGCAGCGCGACGGCGGCTGGACCGCGCAGAGCATCGCCGAGCATGCGATCCCCGCGATGCGCGCGGGCTTCTACGGCCTCGACCGCTCGCAGGACGTGTTCAGCTGGGATCCGGTCTAGCCGCTGCGCGCGGCGGATATATCATCGACTGATTGACAAGGGAAACCCATGCCCATCGATTACGACAAAATCAAGAACTGGCCCTTTCCCGAGGTCGAGCAGACCTACACCGCGAAGGACAGCATGCTCTACGCCCTCGGCGTGGGCTACGGCCACGACCCCATGGACGAAGCGCAGTTGCAGTTCGTCTACGAGAAAAACCTGAAGGCGGTGCCGACCATGCCGGTGGTGCTGGGCTATCCCGGCTTCTGGGTCAAGGATCCGGCGAGCGGCATCGACTGGGTGAAAATCGTGCATGGCGAACAGGCGCTGCGCATCCACCGGCCCATTCCCGCCGCCGGCACGATCATCGGCCGCACCCGCATCAAGGCCCTGGTCGACAAGGGCAAGGACAAGGGCGCGCTGTTGATCCAGGAGCGCAGCATTGTCGACAAGGCGAGCGGCGCGCTGCTGGCGACGCTGGAGCACACTACCTTCTGCCGCGGCGACGGCGGCTTTGGCAAGGGCGACGCCGCGCCGCCGCCGCCACCGGCCGTACCCGAAACACCGCCGGACGCAAGCTGCGACCTGCCCACGCTGCTGCAGGCGGCGCTGATCTATCGCCTGTGCGCCGACAACAACCCGCTGCACGCAGATCCCGCCGTGGCCAAGGCCGCGGGCTTTGCGCGCCCTATCCTGCACGGCCTGTGCAGCTACGGCGTCGCCGGCCATGCCATCCTCAAGACATTCTGCGGCTACGATCCGGCCAGGCTCACCGGCCTGGCGCTGCGCTTCTCCGCGCCGGTATTTCCGGGCGAGACCATACGCACCGAAATGTGGAACCGCGGCGCCAGCATATTGTTCCGCTCGCGCGTGCTCCAACGCAATCTCGTCGTGCTCAACAACGGCGTCGCCACCATCGCCCCCTGATTCAACTGCTTCAAGGAACATCCATGCCCCACCCGCTTTCGCATATCCGCGTGCTCGATCTGTCGCGCATCCTCGCCGGCCCCTGGGCCTCGCAGAACCTCGCCGACCTCGGCGCCGAGGTGATCAAGGTCGAACGCCCCGGCGCCGGCGACGACACCCGCGGCTGGGGTCCCCCATGGCGCAAGGACAGCGAGGGCAAGGACACGCGCGATTCCGCCTACTATCTCTCCTGCAACCGCGGCAAGAAGTCGATGACGCTGGACATATCCAAACCCGAGGGCCAGCGCATCGCGCGCCAACTGGCGGCGAAGTGCGACGTCGTGATCGAGAACTACAAGGTCGGCACGCTGGCGCGCTATGGCCTGGGCTACGACGATCTGCGCAAAATCAATCCGCGCCTGATCTACTGTTCCATCACCGGCTTCGGCCAGTCGGGACCGTATGCGCCCCGCCCCGGCTACGACTTCGTGTTCCAGGGCATGGGCGGGCTGATGAGCATCACCGGCGAGCGCGACGATGCGCCCGGCGGCGGGCCGATGAAAGTCGGCATCGCCATCACCGACATCCTCACCGGCATGTACGCGAGCCTGGCGATCACCGCCGCCATCGCCCATTGCGAGCGCGGCGGCGGCGGCCAGTACATCGACATGGCGCTGCTCGATTGCATGGTCGCGTTCAACGCCAACCAGATCAGCGGCTACCTCGTCTCGGGCGAGATCCCGAAGCGCTACGGCAACGCCCATCCCAACGTCGTGCCCTACCAGGTGTTCGCGTGCAAGGAAGGCCACGTCATTCTGGCGGTGGGCAACGACAGCCAGTTTGTCAGTTTCTGCCAGGTCGCCGGCCGCCCCGAACTGGCCGAGGACGAGCGTTTCCGCCTGATGTCCGGGCGCATCGTCAACCGCGATGCGCTGATCCCGCTGATCGCCGAGATCATGAAGACGCGCGGCATGCACGAGTGGATAGAGGTGCTGGAAGCCGCCAACGTGCCCTGCGGCCCGATCAACAACATGCAGCAGGTATTCGAGGACCCGCAGGTGCAGCACCGCGGACTGAAAGTCGAAATCCCCACCGCCGCGGGCGTCCCCTGCCCGACGGTGGCCAGCCCGATGCGCTTTTCCAAAACGCCGGTGGAATACACGCTGCCGCCGCCGGCACTGGGCCAGCACACGCGCGAAATTTTGCAGCAACTACTCGGCATCGACCGGCAGGCGGCCGACGCGCTCGCCGCTCAGGGCATCGTCTAAAAACCCGTTGCAGAATGTTTTTGCAACGGTCAAATACAAGGGAGTGTGAGGGGAGATATCCCCTCACATTGCAACAGACACTGAGCCGCGGACGCGTTTAAGCCAACCTGAACCCGATCGAGCTCAGCGCCCCTTCCACTGCGGTTTGCGCTTGGCGACGAAGGCGTCGATGCCTTCCTGCGCATCCTCGGCCATCATATTGCAGGCCATAGTTTCGCTGGCGAGGTCGTAGGCGTGCTCCAGACCCATTTCGAGCTGGCGGTAGAACTCCTGCTTGCCCAGCTTGATCGCGACCGGCGTCTTCGCGAGTATTGAGTCGACCAGCTTCCTGATCTCGGCGTCGAGCTGCTCCAGCGGGACGACGCGGTTGACGAGGCCGCGCGCGAGCGCCGTCTGTGCGTCGATGAACTCCCCGGTGAGCAGCATCTCGAGCGCCTGCTTGCGCCCGAGATTGCGCGACAGGCCCACCGACGGCGTCGAGCAAAACAACCCCAGATTCACCCCCGATACGGCGAAGCGCGCATTGTCGGAGGCCACGGCGAGGTCGCACATCGAAACGAGCTGGCAGCCGGCCGCGGTGGCGATGCCATGAACGCGCGCGATCACCGGCTGCGGCATGCGCACCAGCGTGAGCATGAGATCGCTGCACTGGCGGAACAGCTGCTGCTGGAACGCCTTCGACGCGTCGGAGCGCATCTCCTTCAAGTCGTGCCCGGCGCAAAACGCCTTGCCGGCGCCGGCCATGATTACCACGCGCACGCGCTCATCGGCGGCAATGCGGTCGCGCTCCGTCTGCAGCTCGCTCATCAGCGTCTGCGACAGGGAATTGAACTGCGTCGGCCGGTTGAGCGTCAGCGTGACCACACCGCCATCGTCCTGCCGCAGCAGCAGGGGCTCTGCCGCCACTGCCTGGGTGTTCGCATTCATGTCGTCTCTCCTGTGATTCATTATTCGATCGCCTGCGCCGACTTCGCCTGCTGGCGCAGCACGAACTTCTGGATCTTGCCGGTCGAAGTCTTGGGCAACTCGCCGAACACCACGGCGCGCGGCACCTTGAAGCGCGCCAGATGGCCGCGGCAATGCTCGATGATTTCCTCGGCCGTCACCTGCGCGCCCGGCTTCAGCTCGACGAACGCGCAGGGTGTCTCCCCCATTTCGGATCGGGCCGCGCCACCGCCGCCGCCGCGAGCACCGCCGGGTGGCGGTAGAGCGCCTCCTCGATTTCGAGCGAAGAAATGTTCTCGCCGCCGGAAATGATGATGTCCTTCGAGCGGTCCTTGATCTTGACGTAGCCGTCGGGCTGCATCACCGCCAGGTCGCCCGAATGGAACCAGCCGCCGGCGAAGGCGTCGGCGCTGGCCCTGGCGTTTTTCAGATAGCCCTTCATGGTGATGTTGCCGCGGAACATGATCTCGCCCATGGTCTCGCCGTCCGCCGGCACGGGCTGCATCGTATCCGCGTCCATCACCGCCAGCCCCTCCTGCATCAGGTAGCGCACGCCCTGGCGGCCGTTGCGTTCGGCGCGCTTGCCGATGTCGAGCGCAGCCCACTCGTCGTGCTTGGCGCACACCGTCGCCGGCCCGTAGGTTTCGGTGAGGCCGTAGACGTGCACCAGGTCGAAGCCGATTTTCTCCATGCCTTCGATCATCGCCGCCGGCGGCGCCGCGCCCGCCACCATCGCCGATACCTTGTGCGTGATGCCCGCGCGCAGCGCCGGGTCGGCGTTGATCAGGCCGGTGTGCACGATCGGTGCGCCGCAGTAGTGCGTGACGCCGTGCTCCCTGATCAGCCTGAAGATCTGCACCGGGTCGACCTTGCGCAAACAGACGTTGACGCCGGCGTTGGCGGCCATGGTCCAGGGGAAGCACCAGCCGTTGCAGTGGAACATGGGCAGCGTCCACAGATAGACCGAATGCTGCGGCATGCCCCAGGTGACGATATTGCACACGGCATTCAGATAGGCGCCGCGATGGTGATACACCACCCCCTTGGGATTGCCGGTGGTGCCGGAGGTGTAATTGAGCGAGATCGCATTCCACTCGTCCGCCGGCGGCTGCCAGGCGTAATCCGGGTCGCCCTCGGCGAGCAGGGCCTCGTAGTCGGTCTCGCCCAGGCGCTCGCCCGCGCCGGCATACTCCGGGTCGTCGATGTCGATGACGATCGGGCGGTGCACCACCTGCTCCAGCGCGCGCACCACCGTCGCGGAAAACTCCCGGTCGGAGATCAGAACCCTCGCGTTGCCGTGATTCAGCATGAACGCGATCGCATCCGCATCGAGACGCGTGTTGAGCGTGTTCAGCACCGCACCCAGCATCGGCACGCCGAAGTGGCATTCGTACATCTCGGGCGTGTTGGCCGCCATCACCGCCACCGTGTCGCCCCTGGCAATGCCGCGCCTAGCGAGCGCCGAGGCGAGGCGCCGGCTGCGCGCGTAGGTTTCGCTCCAGCTGTAGCGGCGCGCGCCGTGCACCACGGCCGTCCGTTCGGGATAGACGCAGGCCGCGCGCTCGATGAAGCCGAGCGGCGTCAGCGGCGCGTAATTGGCCGGATTGCGGTCGAGGTCGGTTTCGAAGGTGTTGACGTGGTCCATGGGCATCCCGGCGAGGTATACGGAGTACGGATCAATCTACCACAACTGGGCGCCAGACTAAATCGCGGCAACGCCTCGCGCCAGGCACCGGCCGTCCACAACCCGGACAACATTTAAGCCTAGAATTCAAGCTTAGAATCCAATCGCTCGGCAGACGATGAAACATTCGGCCCGGAATTCAGTGGAGATCAACGCCTGGCGGACCCGGCCAGGTGTCCGCCGCGAACCAATGCACGCGCCGCAATATGCCTGAAGCGCAATCCACCGAAGCCCTGCAGCGCGAGATCCTGGAACTGAGCAATCAGCTGCTGCGCAGTGCCGGCGAAAGCGAAAGCACGGCTGCGGTGCTGGGCAAGATCATCGAGCTATGCCACCAGACGGTTGCCGGCGACGAGGCCTTTATTCTGCTCCATGACAAGGCGGCAGGCGAATTGGTCGGTATCATTCAATCCGGCGCCAGCTACCGTCCCGAGGGGCACTTCCGGCTGCGCCCGGAGGAACCTTCACTCGGGGTGTGGGCCTTCAAACAACAACAAAGCACGGCGGTGGAAGATGCGGCGCAGGACACGCGCGTCAGTGCGCGCATGCGCGAGCGCTTCGGCACCGCGTCATTGTTGGCCGCGCCCTTGCGTCTGAATCAGGACGTGACCGGCGTACTGATGATTACCTCGCGCAAACCGCGTGCTTACAGCGCGCGCGACGTGGCGCTGCTGGAGGCCCTGGCGCGCGAGGCCGCGTTTGCGATGCACGCCCGGCAATCGCGCGAGGCGCGTTTGCGCGCCGAGGCGGCCCTGGGCGAGAGCGAGTTTCGATTCCAGGCACTGCTCGAGGCCGCGCCCGAGCCCATCCTCGTGAATGTGGACGGCCGCTACGTATATGCCAATCCCGCCGCGCTCGAGCTGTATGGCGCGGACAGCCCCGATGAGATTCTGGGGAAGGACACGCTCTTCATCGTGCATCCTGACTCCCGGGATCTGGTGCGGGAGCGCGTCACCAAGCACTTGAGAGGCGAGCCGGTACCAGGCAGAGTGGAGCAGCGCTGGATACGCTCCGACGGCAGCACGGTCGAGGTGGAAGTCACCGCGGTGCCGTTTCTGTTCGGCGGCAAGCCGGCCGTGCACGTCATGGCGCGCGACATCACCGCGCGCAAGCGCGCGGAGGCGGTGCTGCGCGAAAGCGATGAACGCAATCGAACCCTGCTGGAGGTTTCGCCCGACGGCATCTGGATTCACAGCCACGCCAGGATTACATACGTCAACGACGCCCTGGTAAAAATGCTCGGCTACGACAGCGCGCAGGCGCTCGTCGGCCGGGAGATTTACGAGTTCTTCGTTCCGGAGTTTCGCGAGTCGCTGCGCGAGAGGGTAGCCCATGTTGTGAGCACGCTCGGGCGCGCACCGCTTACGCAAACCGCGATGCTGCGCAACGACGGATCGAGAGTTGAAGTCGAAACCACGGCGACGGCCTTCCGCCAGGGAGACGCGGTCTGGAACGTCTCGATCATACGCGACATCACCGATCGCAGGCGATCTGAACAGACATTGCGCGAATCCGAGGAACGCTTTCGCGATCTGGCCGAGCTCTCCTCGGACTGGTTCTGGGAACAGGATGCCAGCCTGCGCTTCACGGAGATGTCCGACGATTTGTACGCCAAGACCCATTTTCGCCCGAGCCTGACTCTGGGCAAGCTGCGCTGGGAGTTGCCGATCATAGGCGTGAGCGAGGAGCAATGGCGCGCCCACCGCGAGCTTCTCGAGCGCCGTGAACCGTTCGAGCATTTCGTCTACCGCCTGGTCAACGAAGCGGGCGAGATCCGCTGGTTTTCGATCAGCGGCAAACCCTTGTTCGGCCCCGGTGGCGAGTTTCGCGGCTATCGCGGCACCGGGCAGGACATTACCGCGCGCAAAACCGCGGAAGACGAGATCGAGCGCCTTGCCTTCTACGACCCGCTGACCCAGCTGCCTAACCGCCGCCTGCTGCTCGACCGGCTGCAACATGCGCTGGCTTCCAGCGCGCGAAGCGGGCGCAATGGGGCCCTGCTGTTCATTGACCTGGACAATTTCAAAACGCTGAACGACACCCTCGGCCACGACAAGGGCGACTTGCTACTGGGACAAGTCGCGCAACGGCTTGCCACCTGCGTGCGCGAGGGCGATACCGTGGCGCGCCTGGGCGGCGATGAATTCGTGGTGATGCTCGAAGGTCTTAGCGAATATGCAGAGGACGCCGCTACGCAGACTGAAATCGCGGGCGAAAAAATTGTCGCCACGCTGAACCAGCCCTACCTGCTTGCCGGCTACGAACATCGCAGCACCCCGAGCATCGGCGTCACCCTGTTTGGGGGGCACCAGAATGCCATCGATGAACTGCTGAAGCAGGCCGATTTGGCCATGTACCAGTCCAAAGCGGCCGGCCGCAACACTTTGCGCTTCTTCGATCCGAAGATGCAGGCCATGGTGACCGACCGTGCAGCCCTGGAGGCCGACCTGCGCGAGGCAGTGAGGCAAGGGCAGTTCGTCCTTTACTACCAATCGCAGGTGGATCGTAATGGCCTACTGACCGGTGCCGAGGTACTGGTGCGCTGGCATCATCCCCGGCGCGGCATCGTGTCGCCTGCCGAATTCATCCCCTTGGCCGAGGAAACCGGCTTGATCCTGCCCCTCGGCAACTGGGTGCTGGAATCTGCCTGCGCCCAACTGGCAATGTGGGCCGACCAGCCGGATACGGCACATCTCTCCCTGGCGGCAAATATCAGTGCCAACCAGTTGCAACAGGCCGACTTTGTCGCCCACGTTCTTGCGATACTCGCCAGCACGGGCGCGAATCCGCAGCGGCTGAAGCTGGAATTGACCGAGAGCCTGCTGTTTCCAATGTGGAAAATTCGATCGCCAAGATGACCGCACTGAAAGCCAAGGGCGTGGGATTCGCACTGGATGACTTCGGTACGGGCTATTCGTCGCTGTCTCACCTGAAACGGCTGCCGCTGGATCAACTGAAAATCGACCAGAGTTTCGTCAGGGACATCCTCATCGACCCCAACGATGCCGCCATCGCAAAGATGGTCGTCGCGCTGGCCGAAAGCATGGGCCTGACGGTCATCGCCGAAGGCGTGGAAACCCAGGCACAGCGGGACTACCTTGCCCAGCACGGCTGCCACGCCTACCAGGGATTTCTGTTCAGCCGCCCGGTGCCGCTGGAGGAGTTCGAGGAACTGGTGCGGCGGGTTTGATTCCTATACGGGCAAAATCCGAATGTCCGGAGCGGAGTCGGATTTGGCCTCTGCACCAGTCAATGACCCTGCACGAACAGATAGGCGATCAGCGCGAGCCCGAAACCGGCTACGGCAATGTTCATGATCACGGACATGTTCACCCAGTAGCCTGCGGGTATTTCAACCGGTTTCAGCGTCTTGAGGACAGTCCTGAATTGAAGCGCGGCCAGCACCGAAAGCGCTGCGCCGAGCAATATGAATGTCAGGCCGATCCAGTACGACATCCCCGTCTCCGGAATCGGTCTGCCGCCTGAAGCGATCCCGCCTGGAGCGATCACGTGCATAAACAGGCCGAAGCGCTCGACCGCGAAACCGAAGGCCATCAGCGTAAGGCAGGTCCGGTTCCACGCGAGCAGCGTGCGTTCCGCCGCAAAAAACACCCGCGGGTCGTTCAGATCAGACATGGTTCATTTCCTGTTTTAGGGTTAATCCGCTTGGGCCGTCACCGGCGCGCCGGAATCCGGATTCCTTGGCGCGCGCACTGTCCGCAGCCCCGCGCGTTGGCGAGCTTGTCGATCAGACGCACCAGCTGCAGCTTCTCCCGCAACGAGCTTAAACGCCATACTCACTCGCAATCCTTGAATTTGCGCTGCTGACAGTCATGCGCCATCTTTTGCGCTTCTGCGATTTGCTGCGGCGTCATTAACTTTGCGGTGAAGGCGCGATTTGCCGCCGCAGCTGCATTTCCCGCCGCAGCGGCAAGATCGAACCACAGGTGCGCCCGACCATAGTCTTGCCTCCCTCCCTGTCCACTCAAGTACTTCGCTCCGAGATTGTATTGAGCCACAGCATCCCCCTGCGCTGCTGCCGCCCGAAACCACCTGACTGCTTCCGCGTAATCCTGCGCGACGCCCTGCCCTTTTTCATACATCACGCCGAGATCGTATTGCGCCAC
>DAIDTN010000248.1 GCA_027457185.1 Burkholderiales bacterium
GGCCGCTTCGGCAGCCTGTCCTGGCGCTACGGCCTGGCCAGTCTGCGCCGGCGCAGCCGCGCCAATGCGGTGCAGATCGTCGCGCTTGCGCTGGGCCTGACAGTGCTGTTGCTGCTGACGTTCATCCGCGGCGACCTGCTCGAAGCCTGGCGCGCCCAGTTGCCGCGGGATGCGCCTAATCGCTTCGTCGTCAATATTCAGCCGGAGCAGGTGCGGCCACTGGCGCAGTTCCTCGCGCAAAATGGGGTGGTGGCGCCGACCAGCTTTCCCATGGTGCGGGCGCGGCTCACCGCGATCAACGGCCGCGCGGGCGGCGCGGCCGACTATACCGACGAGCGCGCCAAGCACCAGATCGAGCGCGAATTCAACCTGAGCTTCATGCAGGCGCTTCCGGCCGGCAACCAGGTGAGCGCGGGACGCTGGTTCACGCGCGACGACTATGCGCAGGGCGCGGTCTCGGTCGAGACCTGGATCGCCGAACGCCTGGGGATCAAACTCGGCGATCGTCTGAGTTTTAACGGCGGCGGCGCCAGCGTCACCGTGCCGGTAACGAGCGTGCGCAAGCTCGACTGGGAGTCGATGCGGCCGAATTTCTTTTTCGTGACCACGCCGGGAGCGCTGGCGGCTTTTCCGGCGAGCTATATGAGCACCTTTCGCCTGACCTCTGCCGATCCGCTGTTCAACACCCGCCTGACCCAGGCGTTTCCGAATCTGACCGTGATCGATGTCAGCGCCCTCATGCGCCAGATCAACGGCATGCTCGACCAGGTGATCCGCGCAGTGGAGTTCGTATTCCTGTTCGCCCTCGTCGCAGGCGTGCTGGTGCTGTATGCGGCGCTGCTATCGACCCAGGACGAGCGCGTGCAGGAGGCGGCGCTGATGCGCGTGCTGGGGGCGAGCCGTGCCCAGGTGGCGGGGGCGCAGCGCGCCGAGTTTCTTGCCCTGGGGCTGGTGGCGGGTGTGCTCCCCTCGGCCGGGGCGAGCGCGATCGGCTATGCGCTCGCCGAGCGCGTATTCCAGATTCCGTTGCAGTTCAATGCCGCGATCTGGATCGCCGGGCCGCTTGCGGGTCTCGCCTGCGTCGCGCTCAACGCCTGGCTCGGCGGGCGTGCCGCGCTGAATCATCCGCCCATGCTGGCGCTGAGGGAAGCTTGATGTGCATACCGGGGCGATAGGCGCCGCATCGCTCATCCATCAATGGCGGACGGGTTGGCTGCGCGAATATCACGCAGCTTGCGCTTGAGCAGCTTGCCGTTGGCGTTGCGCGGCAGGGGACCATCCACAAAGGTAATGAAGTCCGGCAGTTTGTAGTCGGCGAGGTGCAGCGCGCAATGCGCGCGCAGCTGTTCGGCGCTGCAGGCCGGATCGGAGCTCAAGACAAACGCCTGCGCCTTTTCACCAAGCACCGGATCGGATCGGGCGATCAGCGCGGATTCCACCACCGCCGGATGCAGCGACAGCACGTTCTCGACTTCGGCGCAGTACACCTTGTAGCCGCCGCGGTTGATCAGGTCTTTCTTGCGGTCGAGTATGCGCACGTAGCCGTCGGCGTCGATCGAGCCGATGTCGCCCGATTTCCAGTGGCCGCCGCAGAATTCGCGTTGCGTCGCGGCCGCGTCCTCCCAATAGCCCGGCACCACCATGGCACCCGCGATCCAGAGCTCGCCCGTCGCGCCGGGCGGGACCTCGCGTCCTTCGTCGTCCATCACGCGCAGTTCGGCGCAGGGCAGGACCGCGCCCACGCTGTCCAGGTGGGCCGCCTGCTGGCCCAGCGGCATGCAGGTGGTGGGAGAAGTGGTTTCGGTGGCGCCGTAGGCATTTACCGGAATGAGTTGCGGCAGCTTCTGCGCCAACGCCCGGATGGTGCCCAGAGGCATGGGCGCGCCGCCGAATCCGCCGACGCGCCAGTGACTCAGGTCGAAGCGCTCGAAGTCGGGTTCGCGCAGGCACAGGTTGTAGATCGCCGGTACCACCAAAGTGAATGTCATGCGCTCGCGGCTGGCGAGCTCGAGAAAGGCACGGGCCTTGAACTCGCGCAGCATGAGCACGCAGCCGCCCACGCGCAGCATGGCGAGGATGATCGCCACCAGGCCGGTGACATGACTGGCCGGCACGGCGAGCAGGGCGCGCTCGCCGGCGCCGAATTGCATGCAGTGTTCGTAGTGCAGCGCCGAATGGATCAGATTCAGGTGGGTAAGCATCGCCCCCTTCGGATGTCCGGTAGTGCCGGAGGTGTAGAGAATGACCGCAGTCTCCTCCTCGTCCAGGGCGGCGGGGGCGGGTGCTTCGGCGCCGGCTTCGAGCAAATGCGCGAACGGCCTGCCCGGCGCGGCGATGACCTGCGCTGCCGTGCCCACCGCGTAGCGCAGCGCCAGATGCGGCACATCGTCGGACGACGGAATCCGATCGGCCAGATCGGCATCGAACACCAGCACGCGCGCCGTGCATTGGTTGAGGACGTAGGCGAGTTCGGGCTTCGCCTCGCGCACGTTGATCGGCACGGCGATCGCGCCGAGACGGAACGCGGCCAGCAGCGCATAGACGAATTCGGGTTCGTTGGCGCAGAGGATGGCGATGCGATCGCCTGCGCGCACGCCGTCGTGCGCCAGTCCGGCGGCCACGCGCTCTGCGGTTTGGTCGAGCTCGGCATAGCTGATGCGCCGGTCTTCGCATACCAGCGCCTCGGCGGCGGCGTGGCGCGACAGGGTCTGCGCGAACAGCGCGTTCAGCTGCGCCGGGCGTTCGGCGTAGCAGTTGAACACGCGGCCGAAATGCGCCTCGCGGCGCAGGCGCGGCAAGCCTTTAATCGGCGGGTTCATCCGGAGTCGCGGGACACAGCATGCGGCATTTTACCGTGCGCTTCGGTGTTTGCGGCTTGGGCTATACTTTGGCCATGCTGGAAATCCTCGTCGTTCTCTCGCTTGTGCTGCTCCTGCTCGCCGGCTGGCTTGCCTGGCGCATGGCCAGCGTGAGCTGCAGGCTGGAGGCGTTGTCCGGGGGCATGGCGCAGGGCCTGGAAGAAAAGCACCGTGCCATGCTCACCGACCTGCATGGCGGACTGACGCAGCAGGGCGACCGCCTGGGTACGAATTTCAGCGAATCCTCGGAGCGCCTGCGCGGCGCGCTGGCTGAGGAGCTCAGGCAGACCCGCGACGCGCTGCATGGCCTCAAGCTGAGTCTGTCCGAGAACCTGGGGCAAAGCCGCGAAGCGATGGTGACGCAGCTGGCGCAGACCACCGATCAGCTCAACGCCAAGATCGACCAGCGCCTGGAACAGATTTCCGGCAAGGTGAGCGAGCGTCTGGACGAGGGCTTCAAAAAGACCAACGAGACTTTTACCAATGTCATGTCACGGCTCGCGGTGATCGACGAGGCGCAAAAGAAGATTGACAGTCTGGCGGTGAATGTCGTCAGCCTGCAGGAACTGCTCGACGGCGATAAGAGATCGCGCGGGGCCTTCGGCGAAGTCCAGCTGGAAGCGCTGGTGCGCAATATGCTGCCGCCCGACGCCTACGAGTTTCAATTCACGCTATCGAACAAGGCGCGCGCCGACTGCGTATTGAAGCTGCCCGCCCCGACCGGAATGGTGGCCGTGGATTCGAAGTTTCCGCTCAGCAACTACCGCGTCATGCTCGATTCGGCCGTAAGCGAGTTGGAGCGGGCGCAGGCGCAGAAACAGTTTCGCCTGGATATCAGAAAACATGTCGACGACATTGGCAGCAAGTACATTATTCCCGGCGAGACATCCGAGGGCGCGGTGATGTTCGTGCCGGCCGAGGCGGTGTTTGCCGAAATTCACGCCTATCACTCCGAGGTGGTCGACTACGCCATGGCCAAGCGCGTATGGATCGTGTCCCCGACCACCCTG
>DAIDTN010000249.1 GCA_027457185.1 Burkholderiales bacterium
TATGCCTTCGGCCACATACTTGCCCAGCTTGAACTTGGTGCGCAAGGCCCAATGTTTCAACGCCCACGCGTGACAGAAGTGCACGTACTGATAGACCAGAAGATACTCGTTCACTTGGCGCATGTACCCGCCGGCAATGCAGGCGCGCAAACAGTCCTGCAGCAAGCGGTTGGTCCTGATCTCCTCCTGTTTGACCAGGGCCCTGCGATCGGGGCGCAGCGATTTGGTCGAGCGGTACGCGAGGACGGTCGCTTCGCGCAAGCCGTCCACTATGGTGCAGTAGGCCCACAAGGCCATGCATAGCCGCTCGACCGGATGCCTGACGCCTTCGAGACGCGGCGGGATTTCCTTCTCGTAAGTCTCGAGCACCAGCTTGAGCGAAAGCAGCAGAACGTCGTCCTTGTCGCCGAAATACTGGTAGATCAGCCCGGTGCTGACGCCGGCTTCCCGGGCGATCTGTGAGATGGTGGTGGTGTAGTAGCCTTTATCCGAAAACAGCTTCACTGCGGCGCGCAGAATCTGTCCGCGCCGCTGCTCCACCAGTTTGATGTCGGTGACCAGACTTGCCACATGCCCCGGCGATTTCATCAAGGACCTGTTTCAGAACGGATGGATGTCTCCCCCCATCCTTCCATTGTTAAAGGGCCTTCGTGGCTACTGTGAATCGGCTGGTCAATTGCCCTCGAACAGAGGTTTTTGCTTGGCCACGAACGCGTTGTAGGCGCGCGTGAAGTCCTTGGTCTGCATGCAGATCGCCTGCGCCTCGGCCTCGGTCTCCAGCGCCTGTTCGATGGTCTGGTTCCATTCCTGGTGCAGGCATTTTTTGGTCATCGAATGGGCGAATATCGGGCCGTCGGCGATTTCTTTCGCCATCGCGTGCGCGCGTTCGAGCAGCTTGTCCTTGGGTATTAATTCATTGTAATAGCCCCATGCCTGCCCTTCCTGGGCCGACATCGCGCGCCCGGTGTAAAACAGCTCTGAGGCGCGGCCCTGACCGATGATCCGAGGCAGTATCGCGCAGGCGCCCATGTCGCAGCCGGCCAGGCCGACGCGCACGAACAGGAAAGCGGTCTTGCACTCCGGCGTGCCATAGCGCAGGTCGCTCGCCATGGATATGATCGCGCCCGCCCCGGCGCAGATGCCGTCGACTGCCGCAATGATGGGTTGCGGACAGGTGCGCATCTCCTTCACCAGGTTTCCGGTCATGCGGGTAAAGTTGATCAGCCCGCTCATGTCCATTTTTGTCAGGGGACCGATGATCTCGTGCACGTCACCGCCGGAGCAGAAATTGCCGCCCTCGCCGGTAAATACCACGGCGCGCACGTCTTCGGCGTACTGCAGCTTGTGGAAGGTGTCGCGCAACTCGGCGTAGCTCTCCAGCGTGAGCGGATTCTTGCGCTCGGGGCGATTCAGCGTGACCGTGCCCACCCGGTCTTTGACCTCCCACTTGAAGTGCTGCGGACGCCACTCGGCGGCTTTGAGTTTGTACATAAGATTCTCCAGACAGTTGGTGATGAAAATCTGCAGCGTCAGCCAGCCAGGGTGAGGCCGCCGCTGACGCTCAGGGTTTGACCGGTGACAAAGTCCGCGCGGCCGCTGGCGAAAAACAGCACGGCATCCGCGATCTCCGACGGCTTTGCCAGGCGCCCCATCGGCGTGACGCGGACGAAGGCTTCCCGATGTTTCTCCGGCACCACGGCGAGGAGCGGCGTGTCGGTCGGACCGGGACAGACGCAGTTCACATTGATGTTGAAACGCGCCATTTCCCGCGCCAGCGATTTGGTAAATGCGATCGCGCCGCCTTTCGCGCCGGAATAGACCGACTCGCCCAGGCTGCCGACCCGTCCCGCATCGCTGGAAACGGTGACAATCTTGCCGCTCTTGCGCTCTATCATGTCGTCGAGGAATGCGCGCGTCACCGCGATCGGCCCGAAGAGGTTGAGATCGATTACCTTGCGCCAGAAATCGGGACTGTTCTTGACGAACGGTTCTATCTTGCCCCAGCCGGCGACATTGGCGACGATGTCGACGTGTCCGCGCTTCGAATAGGCGGCCCGCTTGAAGGCCTCGATCGAATCGAGATCGGTCACGTCGAGCCGGATGAAATCGGCGCCAAAACCCTTGGCGCGGATCGCCGCCGCGCTCTGTTCTCCCGCCTCCACCGCAATGTCGCCGAGCAGCACAAGCGCCCCCGCCTGTGCCAGGGTTTCCGCGGTCGCTCTCCCGATACCCGAGGCCGCTCCGGTGATCACCGCCGTCTTGCCGTCTAGTCGCATTTTCTTACTCCACAATATAAAAAATATCCCTTGTCCAATAGCCCCGATCCCGCGCTCGCCGCGGGGGGCGATCGGCCCGGTCCGGCATGGTCCCCCGGCCCTTCCCAGTTGCGTCTGGATCGGCTACAATCTGGGTGAATGAATATTCATTCAGTTTGGCAAAAATAACATAAACTAGGGTCGCAAGGCAAGAGACAAAGCGGCAGTGTAGGCAAATCACCGGGCGCGAGTGCGTGTACAGACGCTGCCGGCGTCAGCGCAATCGCCGCACGCGGCCTGGGAATTTTCGCGCCACGCCTTTGGCGGAGGAACCAGGTCTGGGCAACACCGGTCTGTAGCAGATGAATTGACACAGTAGACACAAATCAGCATAGTGTGCCGAACAAGCAGCTGGCCCGGGCGTGCATCGAACGCCGCCACGGCGCGCGGCATCTAGAGGAGATTTTGTGCATATCAGCGGGCGAGACCTGGCCGATGTAGTCCCGGCCAGGGCAGGCGGCATCGTTCCTAGGCGGCCGATCGGAACGCTCCGGTTTTCTTGAAAAGGAGTTTGAAGTGAGCTTCGTCGTCGAAATGTGGCAGCAGCCTTCGCTGCCTGTGATCGGTTCCAAAGACCGCTTTCCGGTGCGGCGCATATTCTGCGTCGGCCGCAACTATGTCGAACACCAGAAGGAAATGGGCGGCGACGGTCGCGAGCAGCCGTTCTTCTTCTGCAAGGCGCCGCATGATCTGGTACCGGTCAACGCCGGGGAGAGCGGCACGATTCATTACCCGCCGATGACGAGCAACTATCACTGGGAAACGGAGATGGTTGCGCTGATCGGCAAGGGGGGATACAAGATCGCCTCCGGGCGCGCTAACGAACACATTTGGGGCTATGCGGTCGGTCTGGACATGACCCGGCGCGACCTGCAGCAGGTGGGAAAAGACAAGGGCCGGCCATGGAGCTTCGGCAAGGACTTCGACCAGTCTGCGCCCTGCGGGCCGGTCACGCCCGCGAGCAAGATCGGTCACCCGTCCACGGGCAAGCTCTGGCTCAAGGTAAATGGCGCGTTGCGCCAGCAATCAGATATCGACCAGATGATCTGGAGCGTGCCCGAACAGATCGCGTTTCTGACCCAGTATTACACGCTGGAGACCTGCGATGTCATCTTCACCGGCACCCCGGCAGGGGTCGGCGCGGCCAAGGTGGGTGACAAGTTGCTGGCCGGCATCGATGGCCTGGGCGAATTACGCGCGAGCGTAGTGGCGCCGCTCTAGACCGAGCCGCCGCAGCGCATGAACGCCGCCGCTTATCTGCTAGCTACCGGACAGGCCAGCGCGAGCGCGCTGGAATGCGGCGCGGAGCGCTTGACTTACGCCGAGCTGCGCGACGCGGTGGCGCGCGCGGCAGGCGCCTGGCGGGCGCGCGGCCTGGCGCAGGGCGAACGTGTACTGGTGTTCGCGCCGGACGGCATCGCCTGGGTGATCGCCTATCTGGGCGCGATCTGGGCGGGCGGCGTCGCCGTCGGCCTGAACTCACGCCTGTTCGAGCGCGAGCTGTCGGTGGTGCTGTCGGAAGCGGGCGCGCGTTTTATTTGGTGCAGCGAAGGTTCTCGCGCGTTGCTGGAACGCTTGCTCGCGAACATGGCCGCACCGCCGCAGCTGGTAATCGATGCGGAATGGAGTGAAAACCTGCCGGCAGCCGACGCGGTTGTGGCGGCCGAATTGCCTGATGATGCGCCGGCGATTTGGATCTACACCTCCGGCACCACCGGGCTGCCGAAAGCAGTTATGCACGGGCAACGCACGGTTATCGCCGGCGCCGATTTCGCGCAGGAGATTCTCGGGCTCGGCGCGCAGGACCGCATCTATGCATCGTCCAAAATGTTTTTCGCCTACGCGCTCGGCAACAGCCTTTGCGCGGGCTTGCGTCTGGGTGCCGCGGTGATTCTGGATAGCGAATGGCCGACTGCCGAGCGGGTGGCGGAGGTGGCCGAGCGGCATCGGCCAACGGCGCTGTTCTCGGTGCCCACGCTTTACCTCAAGATGCTGCAGGCAGGCGTGGCGGCGCGGCTGCGCGCGGCCGGCGTGCGGCACTATGGGTCGGCGGGCGAAGCACTGCCCGCCGCAGTGCGGCGTGAGTGGCGCGAGGTGACGGGTGTGGCGCCGGTCTCAGGCTATGGCGCCTCGGAAACCGTGGCGCTGATGTTCTACTGCGACGATGACAGCGCGCTGCTCAAACCGTCGCCGCGGCTCGAATACCGTATGCGCGACGGCAGCGACGGCAGCGCCGGCAGCGATGTCGCGGCGCCGCGAC
>DAIDTN010000250.1 GCA_027457185.1 Burkholderiales bacterium
TATGCCGAATTCGCGCTAGCCGATGAGCGCTATTGCTTTTCCTTGCCGGACGGATACACGGACGCGGAGGCTGCGCCGCTGTTATGCGCGGGACTGATCGGCTATCGCGCGCTGGTCGCCGCCGGCGATGCGAAGCGGATCGGCATCTACGGTTTCGGCGCGGCCGCACATATCATCGCCCAACTGGCTCGCTGGCAGGGGCGGGAAATATTCGCTTTCACCCGGCCGGGCGATGCGGACGGGCAGCGATTCGCGCGCCAATTGGGCGCCGCTTGGGCGGGAGATTCGACCGCAGCGCCACCGCAGGAATTGGACGCCGCGATTCTGTTCGCTCCCGTGGGCGCATTGATACCGCAGGCGCTTCGCCACACCGCCAAGGGCGGGACGGTGGTGTGCGCCGGCATCCATATGAGCAATATTCCGGAATTCCCCTATTCCATCCTGTGGGGCGAGCGCTGCGTGCGCTCCATTGCCAATCTCACGCGCCGCGACGGCGAGGCTTTTCTGGACATCGCGCCCAAAGCCGGCGTCAGAGCGGAGGTGGAAACGTTCCCTTTAGCTGCGGCCGACGAAGCCCTGCGGCGCCTGGACGCAGGCCGGATACGCGGCGCGGCCGTTCTCCTCATGGACGATCCCGAAAACAACTCTCGCCGGGGCCGAGAACGATGATGCGGATAGGTCTTGCGAGTTTGGCAGATGCAAAAACGTGGTAACCGAGATGGAGGCGCTTCCCGCGACCTGGTATCGATAACGGTTTCCGAGCATAATGCGGCAACAGCTCTCGCCAATTTGGCGTCGACCCTTCAGGCAGCCGGCGTTCAGCCGGCGCAGAAAAAGAGAAAGCGCATGACCCAGCCACTTTTGTTCACGCCGCTGCGCGTGCGCGAGCTCACACTCAGGAACCGAGTGGTGGTCGCGCCCATGCACCAGTATTCCGCGGTGAAAGGTTACCCCGCCGACTGGCATCTGATGAACGCGGGACGCTACGCGGCCGGCGGTGCGGGGCTGGTGATACTCGAGTCGACCAAGGTCGAGCGCCGCGGCTGCGGCACGGTGGGCGACCTCGGCATCTGGGACGACGCCTTTGTGCCTCAGCTCGCGCGCGTCGCCGATTTCGTGCACCAGTGCGGCGCCGCGGCCGGCATCCAGCTTGGGCACTCGGGGCGCAAGGCGCGCATCCAGCGTCCCTGGGAAGGCGGGCGTCCGCTGGAGCGCGCCGAGGCGGTCGCTCTGGGGACCGAAGACTGGGATGCGTGGGAACTGGTCGCGCCCAGCGCCTTGCCCGCGGACGAGGGTGCGCCTGCGCCGCGCGCACTTGCACGCGAGGAGATCCGCGCCGTGGCCGAGGCCTGGGGCAAGGCCGCGGCACGCGCGCACGCCGCCGGGTTCGACGTGGTGGAGATCCACGGCGCGCACGGATTTCTGATCCACGAGTTTCTCTCGCCGCTGGCGAATCAGCGTACCGACGAATACGGCGGCTCGGAGGCAAAGCGCATGCGCTTCGCGCTCGAAGTATGCGAGTGCGTGCGCGCGACCTGGCCGCCGGGGAAGCCGCTGTTCCTGCGCCTGTCGGCCGAGGACGATGCCGGCTGGGGGCCGGCGCAGAGCGTGGCGCTGGCGAAGCTGGTGAAGCCGATGGGGGTGGACGTGATCGACTGCAGCTCGGGCGGCATCCTCGGCAAGCCGCCCGCCGGCGCGGTAAAACCCGCTTACGGCTATCAAGTGCCCTACGCCGAAAAAATCAAGAAAGAGGGCAGGATCATGACCATGGCCGTGGGCTTGATCGTGCATGCCGAGCAGGCCGAGGCCATCCTACAGGAGGGCCGGGCGGACCTGGTCGCGCTTGCGCGCGAAATGCTCTACAACCCGAATTGGGCCATGGACGCCGCGCAGAAACTGGGAGCCGATGCGGAGTTCGAGCTGGCGCCGCCGCCCTACCGCTACTGGCTCGCGCGGCGCGCGGCTACGGTGCCGGAAGTAAAGCCCTCGACTTTTGGCAGCCGCTGAACGTTCGGGCGCGCTGCGCCTGAACGCCGCAGTTCAGAGCCGATTCAATAAGAGGGGATACCTCCCCTCGTGCTCCCCTAAATCGGACAGTAGCAAAATGAATTTTGCTACGGTTTCTTAGAGCATCCCGCTCATCCCCGCGACTGCGCCGACAAGGATCAGCCACACCGGATTCAGCCTGGTGCGCAACATCAGCGCGGCGGTCGCGAGCGTCAAGAGGACGCCGCGCCAGTCGGGATCGGCCGAGTGCGCGAGGACCCAGCCGCTGGAGAGCGTGAGCCCGATGGCAATCGGACCGAGTCCGCCGCGAATCGCGCGGCCCAGCGGCGCGTCGGCGTTGTTTGCGCTCATGCGCGTGACCGCGAGCGTCAGCAGGATCGGTGGGGCGATCATCGCCAGCGTGGCCACGATCGCGCCGGCCCAGCCGTCGAGTTGCCAGCCCAGCAGCGTCACGAACATCATGTTGGGGCCGGGGGCGGCCTGACCGAGCGCGTAGGCATCGGCGAACTGGGTGGCGCTGAGCCAGTGGTTGGCTTCGACCACGTAGCGCTGCATGTCCGGCAGGATTGAACTGACGCCGCCGATCGCCATCAGCGACAGCAGTGCGAAATGCAGGCCCAGGGCAGGCAGATCGACTGCGTCCATCAGGCCTCGTCGCGCCAGGCGGCAGCGATCGCAAAAGGCGCCAGCGCGCCGACGACAGCGAGCAATGGCCAGCGCAGCGCGCCGACGCCGGCCAGTGCCAGCGCGGTAAACAGCCAGGGGCGCCAGTGCCGCTTCAGGCTGCCGGTCATTTTCAGACCGGTGGCGAGCACCAGGCCCGCCGCCACGGCCGACATGCCCGCGAGCGCATGCTGTACCAGCGGCAAGGTGCCGTAGCTGCGGTAGGCGAGGCCAAGCGCGATCATGATCGCGAATGGGCCGCCCACCAGTCCGGCGATGGCGGCCGCCGCCCCGGCATAGCCGGCGAAACGGTAGCCTATCATCACTGCCATATTGCCGATATTCGGGCCTGGCAACAGTTGCCCCAGTGCGAGCGTTTCGACGAACTCGCGTTGCGTGAGCCAGCCTTTCTGCTCGACCAGGGTGCGGTGTGCCCAGGGCAGCACGCCGCCAAAACCGGATAGCGCCAGCTGCGAAAACGCGAGGAAGATTTCGAGCGGACCGATGCTGCGTGCGTCGGGAGCGGGCGTATTGCCGACAGGTGGCGGGGGCAGAGCCATGGGCGTATCCGTTGTAAGCGCAATGGGCCTGCATTATCGGGGAAAATGAGGGTCGGAGTAAGTTTTCGCCAACTTGCGACGGTGTACTCGGAACGGCCGCGGCGGCCGGGCCGTCGTCATCCGCGTTGCGTTCACCCTGTTTCTTTCCGGACCAACGACCGGCGTCGCGCGCACATTGATATATACTGACGGGTATTGTTTCATTTCGGAGGAGCATCATGATACGCAAGCTGACCGTAGCACTGTTCGTCGCATTTTTCGCAGTCTTCACCGGCGCCGCCCGCGCCGCCGGCGCGCCCGCCGAAATCAAGATCGGCACGCTCTACGCGGCCTCGGGCGCTTTCGCCGCGATCTCGATGCCGGTGCATCAGGGTCTGAAGCTCTGGGTCGACCAGAAGAACGCCGAGGGCGGCGTGTTCGTCAAGCCCTACAACAAGAAGATCCCGATCAAGCTGATCGCCTACGACGATCAGAGCAATACCGCGACCGCGGCGACGCTGTACAACCAGCTCATCACCCAGGACAAGGTCGATATCCTGGTGGCGGACTCGGGTTCGCCGCTGACCTCGGTGGCGGTGCCGATCGCGCGCGAGCACAAGATGCTGCTGATCGACCAGACCGGGACCGGTGCGGCGTTTTTCTCCAAGGACAACCCTTATATCGTGCTGATGGCCGACCCGGTGTCTTCCATCTGGCCGAAATACGTCGCCGACTTCCTCACCCAGGACGGCCCCAAGCTCGGCATCAAGCGCATTGCCATCCTCTACGCGACCAACGACTTCACCGGCACCCAGGCAAACGCGGTGCGCGGCTTCATCAAGGCGGCCAAGGCCCCGGTCGAAATCGTGTATGACCAGGGCGTGCCGACCACCACCACCAGCTACACGGTCATCATCAACAACATTCGCGCCGCCAATCCGGACGCCGTGATCACCCTCGGCTTCCCCAACAACGACATATCCTACCTGCGCAACCTGCAGGACAGCGGCGTCAAGTTCAAGTGGCAGTTCAACATCTATCCGGGCCTGGAAACCGAGGGCCTGAAGAAGACCGTGGGCGTCAAAGGCCTCGAATACATCTTTACCTATGTCCCGTCTTCGGTGATCGAATACAAGCCCGAGTTCGGCATGTCGCTGCCGCAATTCCGCGATGCCTGGCACAAGAAATACACCGACGACAAGGTCGAGTTCGGCTTCAATTCGGTGGCGGGCTACACCACCGGCCTGGTGCTGGAGAACGCGCTCAAGGCGACCGAAAGCATGGACCAGCTGGCGCTGCGCAAGGCGATTTTCGGCTTGTCGGGCAAGTTGAAGACCATCGACGGCACGTTCGAACTCGACGAAACCGGCGCGCAGATCGGCGAGATCACGCCCCTGGGCCAGATCGTGCCGGACGGCAAGGGCGGCCTGAAGTTCGTGGTGGTCTATCCGCACGAGGCAGCGAGCGGCAAGCCGGTCTATCCGGCGAAGTGAGTCCGATCCGTTCGCGGCTGCAATCTGCTTGCGGGGCTGCCGCCCCGGGTGAGGCGGGGGTGAGAAGCACTTTACCCTCGCACCCCCTAAGTGAGGCGGGGGTGAGAAGCACTTTACTCCCGCACCCCCTGAGGGCGGCCCCGGGCGCGCGCTGAACAATGCTCGAATACGCACTGATCGCCGGGCTGGTTTTCGGCCTGTACTTCTGCCTGGTGGGGCTCGGCCTCAACCTGGTGTTCGGTGTCATGCGCATCGTCAACCTCGCGCATGGCGACTTCCTCATGCTGGGTGCGTTCGGCGCATTCTGGCTGTTCAATCTGGTCGGCCTCAACCCGGTCGGGACGGCGTTCCTCGTATTCGCGGTGTTCACTGCGCTGGGTCTGCCGCTGTACTACCTGCTGGTGCCGCGTCTGCAGCGGGCCAAGGATCCGGAAATGCTGTCGATCATCCTGTTCTTCGGCCTGTCGCAGGTGATCGAGGCGCTTGCCACCATCGTCTTCGGGCCGAGCGAGCGTTCGATTCCGGGCCGCGTGTTCGGCACCGGGCCGGTGCATATCCTCGGCCAGAGTCTGCCGGCGGCATGGGTGGTGAGTGCGATCGCGAGCGGCGTCGCGGTGCTGTTCATCTACGTCTACCTCTATCGCACCCGCCTGGGCTACCTGACGCGCGCGGTGATGGTGCATCGCGAAGAGGCGCTTGCAACCGGCATCGACGTCGACCGGGTCTCGGCGATCGCCTTCGGCATCGGTCTCGCGCTCGCGGCCATCGCCGGTGTGTTCGCGCCGTTCATGCTCGGCAGCGTCAACCCGTCGATGGGCGTGGACATCAACATCCAGTCCTTTGCGGTCATCGTGGTCGGCTCGCTCGGCAACCCGCTCGGCACCATCCTCGGCGGCATCGTCTACGGCATTTCGCTCACGTTCATGCAGACCTATTTCAGTTCCTGGGCCAATCTGCTGCCCTATGTGCTGCTCATTTTCATCCTGCTGGTGCGGCCGAGCGGACTGTTGGGAAGGGAGGTGCGCAGTGCCTAGGTGGCTGCGTCACACGCTGCTCACCGTGGTGCCGGTGGTCGCGGCTGCGGGGCTGTTGCCGTTCGGCTATTCGAACCAGCTGCTGCTGTTCAACTTCGTCGTGTTCCTGACCCTGGCGCAGGGGGTCAACGTGATCTACGGCTTCACCGGCTACCTGCCGTTCGGCTACGTCGGTTTTTTCGGCGCGGGCGCCTACGGCTTCTCGCTCTCCGTGCTTCACCTGCACATGGCGCCGCTCGCGGCGCTCGGCGTCGGCGCCGCCGCGGCGATCCTGCTCGGCCTGCTGCTGACGCCGCTGCTGCGCCTGTCGGGCGCCTATTTCGCCATCGCCAACCTGGCCGCGTCGCTGGCGGTATACCAGGTCGTCTCCAATCCGAACCTGACCGAAATCACCAAGGGACACTACGGCATCAGCCTGTCGGGTGTGTTCAACCCGACGCTCGCCTACTCGGTGGCGGTGGTGATACTCGCGGCGACGCTGGGCCTGACGGTGTACTTGCGCAATTCGCGTTTCGGCCTGTCGCTGCAGGCGATCCGCGACGACGCCATCAGCGCGGGCATGGCCGGCATCGACGTGGTGCGCGCGCGCACGCTCGCCTGGCTGTTGTCGGCGCTGATCGCCGGGCTGATCGGCGGCGTATTCGCCTGGTACGTCTCGGTGTTCTATCCCGAGACCGTGTTCAGTTCGGAGTTCAGCATTTTCGCCATCGTGTTCGCGCTGTTCGGCGGCGTGGCGACGGTTACCGGGCCGATCCTGGGCGTGATCATCCTGTATGGCGTCTACAACGCCATCGGCATTTCGACGCCGCAGTATTTCCAGTTGATCTATGGCCTTTTGATCATGGGGCTGGTGCTGTTCCTGCCCAGCGGGCTGGTGTCGCTGTTCAAGCGCTGGGGGATCGATGTCCCCTGAGATTCCGGGCGCCGCCACGGCACCGCTGCTGCGCGTGCGCACGCTGGTCAAGCGCTTCGGCGGTTTTCGCGCGCTCGACGGCGTGAGCTTCCACG
>DAIDTN010000251.1 GCA_027457185.1 Burkholderiales bacterium
CTCCTCTTCCGTGAGGCCGATGTCCTCCTTCGGCACGCCGCCGTTCTTGCACGCCACCGAGGTCACCTCCAGGCCATGGCTCTCGAGAATGGCGCTGAACACGCGTGCCAGATCGACGAAGCTGATGCACATGGCGATGCCCACCTTGCGAAACTCCATTTTTTTAGCAAACTGGCAGATCTCCTCGACCCGCGTCCATTTGCAGTAGCCTTCGCTCTCGACCACCGCCGCCGTGTGCGCGATGCGCAGGGTGAACGCATCGCGATAAGGTTCCCATGCCGCGGCGACCCCTTCGGGGTCCACTTTGGACGGGCAGAACGCGGGGCCGCGCTCCCCGCCTTCTCCCTGGCGGCACGCGCGCACCGTGCTCGGGCAATAGGCGCAGCCCGGGGTTTCGTAGCCGCTGATGTCTTGGCTCATCTGAGGTTCTCCGTATGGATTTCGGCGAGGTGCCTTGAGCGGCGCTCCGGCAGTGGCGCAGCAATGTGCATAGGTTACGCCGCTTCGCATTGGACTTCAATTCGCGCGACGCTGTGCGTGCTGCATTTTTCAACACTGCGCCAGGAGCTGGAGCCGCCAAAATTGCGCTGAACGCCGTCGGCGCAAAGGTATAAAATTCCGGTTCGCTTTTTTCAATCGCACGTCCCTTTGCATTGAGACCAATGATCAAACTGCCGAAGTCGATAGACGATACCGCGGCGCTGCTGGCGCGCGCCGACTACGTGGCCGAGCGCAGCCTCGCCACCGCGCTGTTCCTCGCCCTGAAAATGGAGCGGCCGCTGTTTCTCGAGGGCGAGGCCGGTGTCGGCAAGACCGAGATCGCGAAAGTGCTCGCGAGCACCCTCGGGCGCAAACTGGTGCGGCTGCAGTGCTACGAGGGACTGGATATCTCATCGGCGGTATACGAATGGAATTACCCGCGGCAGATGATAGAAATCCGCTTGGCGGAAGCGGTCGGCAAGGCAGACCGCAAGAAGCTCGGTCATGACATATTTTCCGCAGAGTTCCTGATCAAACGGCCCTTGCTGCAGGCGCTGGAAGCAGGTGCTGACGGCGCGGCGCCAGTGCTGCTGATCGACGAGCTCGACCGTACCGACGAACCGTTCGAGGCCTATCTGTTGGAAGTGCTGTCCGACTACCAGGTGAGCATTCCCGAACTCGGCACGATCATGGCGGTCAATCCGCCGATCGTGATCATCACCTCCAACCGCACGCGCGAGATCCACGACGCGGTCAAACGCCGCTGCCTGTATCACTGGGTGGATTATCCGGACGCGGCGCGCGAACTCGACATCCTGCGGCGCAAGGTCCCGGGCGCGGCGGAACGCCTGTCGCTGGAGATCGTCGCCTTCGTACAGCGGCTGCGCAAGATGGATTTGTTCAAACTTCCCGGCGTTGCCGAAACCATCGATTGGACCAAGGCGCTGATGGCGCTGGACAAGCTCGCCCTCGATCCGGACACGGTCAACGACACCTTGGGCGCCCTGCTCAAGTACCAGGACGACATCGGCCGCGTGCGCGGCAGCGAAGCCGAGCGGCTGCTGTCCGAGGTCAAGGCGGAGATCGCGGCCGCCTGAGGCGATAGCACGCGCACGCTCATGGAATCCCCGGCGTTCATCAAACGCTTGTTCGCCAAGGCTCCGATTGCGGGCAGCAAGGCAGACCGGCATACGCGCAAGACCGTGGCCCTGTGCCATGCCCTGCTGTCCGAGCGCGGCGAGGCCTCCGGCGCCGCGCTCGCGCGCCAGGCGCTCGCAGCCTACGGCGAGCTCTCCGGCCCGGCGCTGAAGGCGTTTTTCGATGTCCTTGCGCAGGAATTTTCCCCGGACCCGCAAGCGGTGGAAAAGGCCGCCGGCGCGTACCGGCAGGACGCCTCACAGGTCAATCTGATCCGGCTGCAGCAGGTGGTCGAGTCGCCGCGGCAAGAGCTGTTCCGCCGCTTCAATCTTGCTGTTGGCGGGACTGCGGCCCTGGTGGAGATGCGCCGGCGCGTGTTGCGCGAGCAGCGCACGCAACCGCACTGGGCCGGCATCGACGCCGATCTGGCCCACCTGCTCGGCTCCTGGTTCAACCGCGGCTTCCTCTCGCTGCAGCGCATCGACTGGCGCACGCCGGCGCTGGTGCTGGAAAAACTCATGCAATACGAGGCCGTGCACGAAATCCAGGGCTGGCGCGACCTGCGCCGCTGCCTGCAATCAGACCGCCGCTGTTACGCTTTTTTCCATCCCGCCCTGCCCGACGAGCCCATCATATTCATCGAGGTCGCGCTTACCAAAGGCATGAGCGCCCAGGTGCAGCCGCTGCTCGACCCCGACTCGCCAGTGGTCGACGCCGCGGGCGCGGACGCCGCAATTTTCTACTCCATCACCAACTGCCAGGAAGGCTTGCGCGGCATCTCTTTCGGCAATTTCCTGATCAAGCAGGTGGCGCAGGACCTGGGGCGCGAATTCCCGCGCCTGAAAACGTTCGCCACGCTGTCGCCGATACCGGGATTCCGCAACTGGCTCGCCGCAACCGCCGCCGCGCACTCCGAGCTGACCGAACTGGCCGGCGCACTGGCGGCAGAAGACTGGTTCCGGCGCGCCGGGCCGGGAACGCGCACGCGGACCGAATTGATGCGGCTGTGCGCGTACTATCTGCAGCACGCCAAGAGCGACAATGACCCGGCCGATGCGGTGGCGCGTTTCCACCTGGGCAACGGCGCGCGCATGGAACGCCTCAACTGGCTCGCCGACCTGTCCGAAACGGGCATGGCGCGCTCGGCTGGCATGATGGTCAATTACGTCTACCGCCTGAAGGACGTCGAGCGCAATCACGAGGCCTATGCGAAGGCGCACCTGGTCGTCGCCTCGCCGGGACTGTCGCTGCTCGCGCGCGAGTGCCTGCTGGCGCGCGCCGCGGCCGGGCGCAGGGGATGAGCGCGGCCCCGTTGTCATAGAGCTTCGACATCGCGCAGGCGACAACTCCCCGCACCGCCCTTGTTGTTAACAATAACCGCGTTTTCTGCGCGTATGCGCTTTTCATCCGCGCAGAAAACGCGGTTGGCGCGCGCAGCGCGCAATGGCCGCGATGTCGGCACCAATCGACGTAGTACGACTCATCGAGTTGCAGCAATCGAACTTGCGCGGACGGCGCCCCGTCCGCGCGGATCGCCGATTGCGTACGGATAAAAAGCACATCCGTGCGCTATCGGCGATCTTGTATAAAATCCCCACACTACGGTCGGTGTTAACCAGAATCGTCAGCGAAAGGCGCCGTAGATAACCGGTCTAGTCCAGCCTCGGCTTGATGCCCTTGATGTCATCGAAGGAAACGACGCCCAGTAGGCGCTCGTCATTGTCGGTGACCGGGATGGCGCGAAGGCCGTAGCGCCCGATCATGTCCACCGCGTCCTGCAGCGTATCATCCGGATTCAGAGAGATCACGTTGTCGGTCATGATGTCCCCGATCATCTGTTCCGGCTCCGCCACGATCAATTGGCGCAGATCGACCACGCCGCGCAAGGTATTCGTCGCGTCCGTGACATAGACATACATGGTCACGTCCATTCTGCGCGCGATTTCGCGGTAGTCGCTCAGCGCTTCCCTGGCCCGGGTCGGTTCGGGCATTTTGACGTACTGCTGCGTGGCGAACAGCAGGACATTCTCGTCGTGGCCCTCGATGATCTGCTGCACCATCGGCGCACTGTCCTTGTCGATCAGCTTGAGGATTGCGTCGGCTTCCGCGGTCGGCAGGATCGCCAGGATGTCGGCCGCCTGCGCCGGGCTCATCTCGTTGATGAGCTTGGCGGCGGCCTCCCTTTTCATTGCGCTGATGAGCTCGCGCTGCACCCGCGGCTCGACTTCCTCCAGGGTGTCGGACGCGTGCTCGGGTTCGAGCTCGCTGAAAATGGCCATGCGCTGCTGGCTGTCGAGCTCTTCCAGGATGTCGGCCAGGTCGACCGGATGAATGTCGTGCAGCTTTTCCTTCAGCACCTTCAGCTTGACGCTGCCGGAAAAACTGCCGATATGTTCCGGCAGGGGCTGAACGTACATCCACGACACGGTCGCCATTTCATTGTGCGCGACCATGAAACTTGCCAATTTTTTGAGCCCCAGCCGCCGCAGCAGGCGATAGCGGCTGAAATCCACTTCGCTGGCATAGAGCCTGCCGTTTTGGAGCACCAGCTTGACGTCGTAGACGACCTCCACTTCGTGATCGTCCATATCCAGGATCTTCTTGTCGAGGATGTGATCCTTGAGCAGAATCGAGCCCGCTGGCGGCGCCTTCTCGTAGTCGGCGGCATTCGCCACATCGGCCACGATCTCGGTATTCGAAATCAGGGCGATCCTGTCCCAGGGCAGCAATAGCGCCGGATAGCCGAAGGAACGGCTTACGATCAGATGGGTGACTTCCGGAATCCTGCCGGTTTCGACGATCACCAGATCGTCCAGCCGGCCGATTCTCTCGGACTTGAGATACACCCTGCGGCCCAGTATCTCCCCCAGGAAAAACTCGTGCTCGAGTGCGGCGACCATCGCTGGCTCTCCCTCAGCTCAACAGCAGAACGAATTTGTATGCCATCAGACACACCAGGAACAGAAGATAGACGCGCAGGAACAGCAGCGCGGCCCTTACGCCGCGCGACATGTGGATGCGCGGCTCGCGATAGCGCTGGTTGATTTCCCCGATCTTGCGAAACAGGCGTTTCAGGCTGGCGCGCATGGCCGCGTACCCCCTACTGGAACAGGTTCGGGAACATCACGCTGATCCCGTAGAGCGAAGACAGAAGCACGATGGTGACGACGATGAAGCCGCCGATCACGTTCTGCCAGGTATTGTTGCAGTAATCGCCCATGGCCTGCCGGTCGTTGAGCAGAAGTATCAGAAATACCAGCGCCGCCGGCAGCAGCGTCACCGCGATCACCTGGACGAACAGCGTGATCAGCACCAGGGGCGCGCCCGGAATCAGCACTACCAGGCCGGAGGTGATCAGGGTGAAGAAATCGCTGGCGTAAAACCCCGGTGCCTGCTTGATGTTCTGGTTGAGCGAGTGCGCCCAGCCGAATATTTCACCGAACGCCCAGGAACTCGCGAGCGAGATGCAGATGGCGCCGAGCAGGCCGGCATCGAACAGGCCGATCGCCATGAAAGTGCCGACATAGCGGTCGGTTTTCATCAACTGCTCGGCCGCCTGCCCGGCACTTTCGATATCGACTCCGTTCAGGATCGTGCCGGTAACAATGACGATGAAAATCGCCACCACGACGGTGAGCGCAGATCCTAGCAGGGTATCGAATTTTCCCCAGGGAATGTCCTTCTCCTGCATGCCCTTGTCCACCACCGCGCTTTGCTGAAAAAACAGCATCCACGGCGCGATAGTGGTGCCGATGTTGGCCATGAGAAAGAAAAACAGCTGCGCGTTGAAACCCCCGGCAAAGTTCGGGATCAGGCCCTGTTTGAGAATGTCCGCAACCGACGGATGGATCATGAAGGCGCCCGGAATATAGATCAGATTCAGGGCGCAGAACAGGAGCGCGATTTTCTCCCAGGTCCAGTAGCGGCCGTTCAGGACGATGATCGCCATCAACAGGACCACGCCGGTGACCGTCAGCCAGGGCGGCACGCCGAAGATATTGAGGGCGGCGGTCATACCGATGAATTCCGTGACCAGCGTCAGCCAATCGACCAGCATCAGGTCGACCAGAGAGAACCAGCCCCAGAACGCGCCGAAGCCGTCGAAAATCGCCTCCGCGTGGCCGCGCTTGGTGACCGCGCCCAGGCGCACCGTCATCTCCTGCACGTAATAGGCAACGGGGATCAGCAACAGCAAGAACCAGATCAGGTGGTAGCCGTACTTGGCGCCTGTGGCCGCATAGGTGGTGATACCGCCGGCATCGTTGTCGGCGACCATCACCACGATGCCGGGGCCCGCGATGACCAGATAGAGCTGGATCGCCTTCCACATTTTGCGCAGCTTGTAATACAGCTTCGAGAAGAAATTCATTGCGCGAACTCTATGTGCTTTTCACCGTAACAACGGGGTGACGGGCGTAACCGCGAGTGACGTCGTGCACGGCTACGACTGCGCGCGGAGGGCGAGTCCGTATAATACCGCATGGCTACCGGCAAATTGGCGGAAAACATCATGCATTTCGCGCGCGTGCTGCGCGCGGCGGGACTGCCGATCGGCCCGGACCGGGTGGTCGACGCGCTGCGGGCGCTGGACGCCGCCGGCATCGAGCGGCGCGAGGATTTCTACTGGACGCTGGCCGCGGTGTTCCTGTCCAAGCGCGAGCAGCAGGAATTGTTCGACCAGGCCTTCCACATATTTTGGCGCGACCCGCAGATGCTCGAGCGCATCATGAGCCTGCTGCTGCCGCAGATCTACGGCCGCGGCGGCCAGGCCGAGCAGCCTGAAGCGAGCCAGCGCCTGTCGGACGCCCTATACTCGAAACGCGAGCAGGCGCAGGAAGACGGACAGCAGCAGGAAATAGAAATCGACGCCAGTCTGACTTTTTCCCAGAGTGAGCTGCTGCAGCACGCCGACTTCGAAAGCATGAGCGGCGCCGAGTTGACGCAGGCGAAAAAGCTGATCGCGCGCCTGCGCCTGCCGATTCCCGAGGCGCAGCCGCGCCGTTTTCGCGCCGACGCCCGCGGAACCGGCATCGACCTGCCGGCGACACTGCGCGCGAGTCTCCGGGGCGGGGCGCAAACCATCGCGCTCAAACGCCGCTCGCGCATCACCCGGCACCCCCCGCTGGTGGTGCTATGCGACATCTCAGGCAGCATGAGCCGCTACTCGCGCATGTTCCTGCATTTCCTGCACGCCATCACCAACGATCGCGATCGCGTGCATACCCTGGTGTTCGGCACGCGGCTCACCAACATCACCCGCCACCTGCGCAATCGCGACGTCGATATCGCCATGAACCGGGTGGCCGCCGCGATCCAGGACTGGGCCGGGGGCACGCGCATTGGCGTCTGCCTCGCCGAATTCAACCGCAAGTGGTCGCGGCGGCTCCTCGGCCAGAACGCCGTGGTGCTGCTGATCTCGGACGGCCTCGACCGCGACATCGGCGAGGGCCTGGGCGCGGAAATGGAGCGCCTGCACAAGTCCTGCCGCAAGCTGGTCTGGCTCAACCCGTTGTTGCGCTACGAGGGTTTCCAGCCGCGGCCCTCGGGGGTGCGCGCGATGTTGCCGCATGTGGACGCATTCATGCCGGTGCACAACATCGAGAGCCTGCTCGATCTGGCGCGCGAACTCGAGCACGGCAAGTGGCAGCGCCACTCGGGTAGAATAGCGGCCTGAAGCCTAAAGGAACCAAATCGATGGAAATGACCGGCGAGCAACTCATCCGCGCGGCCCAGGCCGAGGTGTGGCGCGGCCTGAACGACCCCGAAGTGCTCAAGGCCTGCATCTCCGGCTGCGAGTCGATCGAAAGGCTCAGCGACACCGAGTACACAGTGGTGACGACTGCGGCGATCGGCCCGGTCAACGCCAGGTTCCGCGGCAAGCTGCTGCTCGCCGACCTGGCCCCGCCAAATTCGTATTCGCTGTTTTTCGATGGTCAGGGCGGCGCCGCCGGCTTCGGCAAGGGCTCGGCGAAAGTGTCGCTCGCGACCGAAGGCGCGGGCACCCGCTTGAGCTATGCGGTCAATGCGCAGGTGGGAGGCAAGCTGGCGCAGATCGGTTCGCGCCTGATCGACGGCGTGGCGAAAAAGCTGGCGGACGATTTCTTCACCGCGTTCAATCAGAAAATAGCCGGGCCGGCCGCAGCCGCCGCAGAACGCCCGGCTGAGGCGACGCCCGGCGCAGCGCCGCTGTGGTGGGTAGTCGCCATCCTCGCGGCCATGTTCCTGCTCGCCACTTACACCTGAGCCACCATAGGTCCGAGGCGAAGCGGCTTGAGCGGTCAGAACACTATGACGCCGCGCGCGTTGCGCCCCGCTTCCAGGTCGGCGAACGCCTGCGCCGCCTCGTCGATGCGGTAGGTGCGGGTGATGAGCTCGTCCAGCTTAAGTTTCTTCGCCTGGTACAGCGCGATCAGCCGCGGGAAGTCCTCGCGCGGCCGCGCCGAGCCGTAATAGCTGCCGGTCAGCGTTTTTTCCTCGAACGTAATCGAAGCCGTCTTGAGCGAGGTGCTGTCGTCGCCGCGCGCCACGCCCACCACCAGGGCCGTGCCGCCCTTGCGCACGGCGCGGAAGGCCTGCTCCACCATCTTCCCGAGGCCGATGCACTCGAAGGCGTAGTCGGCGCCGCCGCCGGTGAGCTTTTTCACCGCCTTCACCAGATTTTCTTCCTTGCCTGCGTTGATCGTATGCGTGGCACCGAACTGCCGCGCCAGCGCGAGCTTGTTGTCCGCCATGTCCACTGCGACGATGATGCCGGCACCGGCGATGGCGCAGCCCTGGATCACGTTCAGTCCGACGCCACCCGCGCCGATTACCAGCACGCTGGCGCCCGGCTCCACCTTGGCCGTATTGAATACCGCACCCACCCCGGTCATCACGCCGCAGCTGATCAGCGCCGCCTGCGGCAGCGGCATGCCGGCCGCGATTTTCACCACGTTGTTCACGTGCAGGGTGGCATATTCGGCCATTACCCCGCAGGCGGAAAAGATATTGAGCGGCTTGCCCGCCGCGTCACGCGTGCGCAGGCTGCCGTCGGGCAGCGAGATAATCGCCTTGGCGCCGACGTCGCACAGGTGCGGGCGGCCGGTGACGCAGTAGCGGCATTTGCCGCACATGTTGACGAAAGAGCTGATCACCGTATCGCCGAC
>DAIDTN010000252.1 GCA_027457185.1 Burkholderiales bacterium
GGCGCGCCGTCCGCGCGGATCGCCGATTGCGCGCGGACGATGACCCCGTCCGCACGCAATCGGCGATCTCGTATGAAACCCCCGCGTCGCGTTTGGTGTTAATCAAAACCGTGTTTTTGGTACGGATGGTGTTTATCCGTACCAAGAACACGGTTGGCGCGCGGAGCGCGCAATGGTTGCTCGTGGCATGCGCAAGCACTCAAGGCAATGTGCGCAGCGACTGCCCGCCGCCGAAACTGGAATGCACCGGCTTCGGCCCGCCCTTCTTCACTTTCACCGCACAGTACTTGAACTCGGGAATTTTTCCGAACGGATCGAGCACCGGGTTGGTGAGCTTGTTCGCTGCAGCTTCGTAATAGCAGAAGGGAATAAACACCGCGCCCCTGGGAGTGCCGGCGTCGGCACGCGCGTAAAGCGAGATCGACCCGCGGCGCGAAGCCACCGTCACCACGCCCCCCGAGGTCACGCCGAATCCGTCCAGGTCGAGCGGATGGAACGAGGCCATCGGCTCGGGCTCGATCGCGTCGAGCACGCCGGCGCTGCGCGTCATCGAGCCCGTGTGCCAGTGCTCGAGCTGGCGCCCGGTGATCAGCACAATGGGATAGGTCGCATCCGGCTGCTCGTCGGCGGAAATCAGGTCGGCGGGAACGAATCGGGCGCGGCCGGTGGCGGTGGGAAAATGCTCGGTGAACACCACAGACTGGCCCGGATCGCCCTCCTGCTCGCACGGATAGGTCACTGCGGAGTCGCGCTCGAGGCGCTCCCAGGTGATGCCGGCAATGGTGTCCATGCCGGCGCGCATCTCGACGAACACTTCGGAAACGTGGCCGTAGTTCCAGGCGAGGCCCATGCGTTTGGCGATTTCTTGGATGATCCACAAATCTTCCTTCGCCTCGCCCGGCGGTTCGATCGCTTTGCGCCCGAGCTGCACCATGCGGTCCGTATTGGTGACCGTGCCGTCCTTCTCCGGCCACGCCGTCGCGGGAAGCACCACGTCGGCAAGATAAGCGGTCTCGGTGAGGAAGATATCCTGCACCACCAGATGGTCGAGCGCGGCCAGCGCCTCGCGCGCGTGATCGACGTCCGGATCGGACATGGCCGGATTCTCGCCCATCACGTACATGCCGCGGATTTCCTTCTTCTTCGCCGCGTGCATGATCTCGACCACGGTAAGGCCGGGCTTGGGATCGAGCTCGGGCGCGCCCCACAGTTTGGCGAAACGCGCCTTGGCTTCGGGATTGTCGACGCGTTGGTAATTCGGATACATCATCGGGATCAGCCCCGAGTCCGACGCGCCCTGCACGTTGTTCTGTCCGCGCAAGGGATGCAGTCCGGTGCCGCGCCGGCCGACCTGGCCGGTCATAAGGGAGAGCGCGATCAGGCAGCGCGCGTTGTCGGTGCCGTGCACATGCTGGGATATGCCCATGCCCCACAGGATCATCGAGCCTTTCGACGTGGCGTACAGCCGCGCGACTGCGCGGATGGTTTGCGCCGGGATGCCGCAGATCGGCGCCATCATTTCGGGGCTGTACTTCTTCACGTTCTCGGCCAGCGCCGCATAACCCGAAGTACGGTCGCGGATGAAGTCCTGGTCTATCAACCCCTCGGCGACGATGACGTGCATGATCGCATTGAGCAAGGCGACATCGGTATCGGGTTTGAACTGCAGCACATACGTGGCGTGGCGCGCAAGCTCGGTGGCGCGCGGATCGGCGATAATGAGCTTGGTGCCGTTTTTGACCGCGTTCTTGATCCAGGTCGCGGCGACCGGATGGTTGACCGTCGGATTGGAGCCGATCACCAGCACCACCTCCGCGTATTGCACGTCGCTGACCTGGTTGGACACCGCACCCGAGCCCACGCCCTCGAGCAGCGCCGCCACCGAGGAGGCGTGGCACAGGCGGGTGCAATGATCGACGTTGTTCGAGCCGAAGCCGGTGCGCACCAGCTTCTGGAACAGGTAGGCCTCCTCGTTCGAACCCTTGGCCGAGCCGAAGCCGGCAAGCGCGTGCTTGCCGCTCATTTTCCCGGCGGCGTCGCGAATCCGGGTCAGTCCACCGGCAGCGAACGCCAGCGCTTCCTCCCAGCTCGCTTCGCGGAAAGCATCGCGCCAATTGTCCGGATCGACGCTGTAGTCCCCGCTCTTGGGCACACCGGGCTTGCGTATCAGCGGCACGGTCAGGCGCTGGCGGTGGTGCGCATAGTCGAAGCCGTAGCGCCCTTTCACGCACAGGCGGCCGTGATTGGCCGGGCCGTCGCGGCCCTCTACGTGGACGATCTTGTTGTCCGTGACGTGATAGGTGAGCTGGCAGCCGACACCGCAGTAGGGGCAAACCGAGTCGACCGTTTTATCCGCCACGGTCAGCGCCGCATGGCGCGCGGGCATCAGCGCACCGGTGGGGCAGGCCTGCACACATTCGCCGCAGGCGACGCAGGTGCTCGCCGCCATGGCGTCGTCAAAATCGAACACGATTCTGGAGTGCTCGCCGCGAAAAGCGTAGCCGATAACGTCGTTCACCTGCTCCTCGCGGCAGGCGCGCAGACAGCGCGTGCATTGAATGCAGGCGTCCAGGTTCACCGCGATGGCCGGGTGCGAAACATCGGCCTTGGGCTGGGCGCGCGACGCGAAGCGCGGCTTGCCCATGTTCAGCTTTGCCGCCCACTGATCGAGTTCAGAATTCGGCGAATAGGACGCGCTGGGCATGTCCGAGAGCAGCAGCTCCAGCACCATTTTCTGGCTGGCGACGGCGCGCGCGCTGTCCGTATTCACCTCCATGCCGTCCCGTGGCGTGCGGCAGCAGGAGGGCGCGAGCGCGCGCTCACCCTTGATCTCGACCACGCAGGCGCGGCAGTTGCCGTCCGGGCGCAGGCCCTCCTTGTAGCATAGGTGCGGTATGGCTATGCCGTAGTGCTTCGCCGTCTGGATGATGGTCTCGTCGGCGCGGCCGACCACGGTATTGCCGTTGAGCTTGAACTCCACCGGCAGCGCGGCGATTTCCTGTTTGCTGATTGCGTTCATGGGGTTTCCTATCTGCTGTCGGTCACGCAAGCTCGTGCGCAAAATATTTCATCACGCTGAGCAGCGGATTGGGCGCGGCCTGGCCCAGGCCGCAGATCGAGGCGTCCATCATCACCTGCGACAACTCCTGCAGCAGCGCCTGGTTCCACTTTGGCTGATCGAGCAGCGCCAGCGCTTTGGCCGTGCCGACGCGGCAGGGCGTGCACTGGCCGCAGGATTCTTCGGAGAAGAAATGCATCAGGTTGCGCGCTGCGTCGGTGGCGCGGTCCTGATCCGACAGAATCATCACCGCGGCCGAGCCGATGAAGCAGCCGTAGGGCTGCAGCGTGTCGAAATCGAGCGGGATGTCGCCCATGGAAGCGGGCGGAATGCCGCCCGACTCGCCGCCGGGCAGGTAGGCGTAGAACGCATGCCCGTCGAGCATGCCGCCGCAATATTCCGCGATCAGCTCTTTCGCCGTGATGCCGGCGGGCGCGACATGCACACCCGGCTGTTTTACCCGTCCCG
>DAIDTN010000253.1 GCA_027457185.1 Burkholderiales bacterium
GCCAGCCGATCGCCATGCCGGTGCCGAGCAGCACCAGCGCGAGCAGGCCATAGGCAAGCGGCGCCGGCCGTTTCGGCGCCGCTGCCGTCGTCTGCCCCAGCAGCAGCGTAGGCGCCGCGCCGCGCCGGCGCAGCTGATCGGATTTTCGCAGGGCATCTAGAATGTAGGACACGCCTATTTTTCCCCTTTCCTGGGCGATAGCTGCGGCGCAGTTTTATCCGCCACGCCGGCCAGGCGCATCAGCGTGCGCGGCCCGACGACGCCATCGGGCACCAGTCCCGCGGCGAGTTGAAACTGCTTCACCTGGCGCAACAGCGCCTGGTCAAACAGCGGATCCCTGCCCGGTTCGGCTACGCGCCCCTGCGCCAGCGCGAGTTGCCGCGCCAGCCACGCCACCGCCGGCCCGTGCTCGCCCAAGCGCATGTTGTCGTGCGCCTCCTCGGGCATGCGCCAGAACAATGTGTACTGCCCCGACCATTGCGCCGCGAGCGCGCCAAGCGCGACCGTCTGCCTGTGCGCGCCTACGACGAAGTCGGCGGTCCGGTCACCGAGCGCGCTCAACATGGCGCTGAATTCCCGGTCTTGCGCGTCGTGCATCAGCAATACGGCGGGCCGGTTCAGCTCGCGCAGCTCGTCCAGTCCGCCAAGAGCGCTGCGGCAGCGCAAACCCAGGCCTTCGGCCTGCTTGCATGCATCTCCGCCCTGATAGTCTGCGCCCCAGGCACGGAACAAAGCCGCGTAGGCCAGTGCGCCGCTGTCGGCCAGCGCCTGATTCGCCGGCCACTCAAGCGCGTCCGCCGGCGTCGCCGCAGGCTGCGGCTGCTTCACTGCAGCCTTGTCTGCCGCTGCCGCAGCAATCGGCCGGGCAGCCGGTTTCGCCAGAGCCACGGGCACGGAGGCGGTTACGGCTCCGCCCAGCTCGAGCTGATACCACTTCATCGCCAGCACCCCGCAGAGCACCAGCAGCAGCGCTGCCAGCAGAGGACGCACGAAGCTGCGGCGCTGTGGCTGGTGGAACACCTCGCGCGCTGCTTGCGCGAGCGTCCTGCGATCGACCCGCTCCCGGCCCTGCACGTAGGCGCCGAGCAGCGCGCGGTCGCACAGCACGTTGATGACCCGCGGAACACCGCCGCTCAAGCGGTATACGCGGCCCATCAACGCCGCCGGAAACAGCTGCCGTTGCGCGCCCGAGATCTCGAGTCGATGGCGCACATAGGCCGCGACTTCCGCCCGGGTCAACGGCCCCAGGTGATAGCGGGCGACCACGCGCTGGCTGAGCTGGCGCAGTTCCGGCCGCTCCAGCATCAACCCCAACTCCGGCTGGCCGAGCAGGATGATCTGCAGCAGTTTGCGCTCGTTGGTTTCCAGATTGGTGAGCAGGCGCATCTGCTCCAGCACTTCGGCCGACAGGTTCTGCGCCTCGTCGATGATCAGCACCGTGTGCCGGCCCCTGGCATGAGCGTCGAGCAGGTAAGCGTTGATGCAATCGATGAACACCTTGATGCTGGCGTTGCCGGCAGGACAGGCGATGCCGAACTCGACGCAGATGGTGGAGAGCAGTTCCTCCACCGTCAGTTTGGGATTGAAAATGTAGGCCACATCGCAGGAATCCGGAATCTGCTGCAGCAGGCAGCGGCACACCGTGGTCTTGCCCGCGCCCACTTCGCCGGTGAGCAGCACGAACCCGCCATCGCCGCTCACGCCATAGAGCAGATGCGCGAGCGCCTCCTGGTGGCGCTGGCTCAGGTAGAGATAGCGCGGGTCCGGCGCAATGGAGAACGGCGCTTCAGCGAGGCCAAAGAAATGCTGGTACATGGGGAACGTAGAACAAGGCGGATGCCCCATTATAGCGGCCGGCGCGGCGCGCGGCGTGTTTCGCCATAACTACGGGTTCGGCGATGGCCGGCGGGTCGCGCAAAACGATCGGGACGCTCGGCGTTGCGCGTCCGGCGTCATTCATCGTCCGCGACTTCGCGCACCATCTCGCGAAACTTGACTACCTCGTATTCCTGGTCGCTCTCGACCACGCCCTGGGGCATGAGCAGGCAGGTCGCATCCCCTTTGCGGTATTCCAGGTTCTGCCCGGGGTCGAACGCGCCGGCGCGCAGCAGCAGGCGCACCTCGCCCGGCGACTCGCCGGCGTCGCCAATGAGGATGCCGGTATCGCCACCGGCGCCGCCGCTGACGCTCAGGTGCGCCAAGCGCGCGGATCGGGCGAGGGTCTGTATGCCGACCAAACCTTTCTGCGGAATTTCGCGCTGCAGGCGGCGCACCACGCCGAGCACCCAGTTGTCGCCGCCCTCGGGCTGCAAGCCAAGCAGGGAGCCGATCTTCAGCCAGTCACCCTTGATCTCTGGGATGCCGGCGCCGAAGCCGCCGGCGCTGACGTTTTCGACGATCCAGGTTTCGGCGCCCGGGCTATCGTGATCGGTCACGCCACCGAGCACCGCCAGCACCCCGTCGTAGCCGTGGACGACATCGAGGCGCGACTTCACCCGATGGCGCTGGTGCTTGCGCTCCGGCGGCTTGGGCGACCAGTACAAGGCCAGATGATTGAGCACGTCGAGCACGGTCTCGGCCGGATAGCTGCCGCCCAGATTCACCTGCGCCGGAACCTTGCCGGTGGTCCTGACGGCGTCGATCAGGGCTTCCAGATCTTCCAGCGCCTTGCCGGCGGCAAAAAAGCGCAGGGTTGGCGCATGCTGCGGCGGGCGCGCCAGGCGCAGCGGCGCCTGGCCGGCGGCAAGATCGATCCAGTAGGCGATGTCGGGCTGCAGATCCAGCCACAGGGTGAACGCGGCGCATAAGTGGGCGATCAGGCGTTCGCACAGTTCCATCTCCAGCGGCAGCAGGCTGTCGGGCGAGGAGGCGGACAGCATCGCCACCTTCAGAAATTCCTGTTCCGGCGTGGATGGGCCCGGAATGCCGGGATACAGCGTCACCACGGATTGCGCGAACTTGCCGTTTTCCGCCAGCGCGTAGACCCTGGCGATCACGCCCCACACCGACGCATCCATCGGCCCGTAGCGCACGTACATCCACTTCACCTGGGCAGCTAGGGCGTGCAGCGCGCGCGCCAGCAGCAGCGGCATGCTGCCCTTCAACGCGTCGGCGCCCTTTGCGCCGGTGGCGTAGAGTTCGACGCAGCCGGCGTAAGCCAGCGCCACCTGGCGCCAGTATTCGTAGATCGCCGTCCACAGGCGAATTTCCTGGAATTTCGCCAGGCGCGGCGACACCAGATAGTCGCGCGCGAGCTTGCGCAGCTGCGGCTGCGCCGTCTCGTCCAGAAGCTGAAGCAACTGTAGGCGATATTCCGGTTTGAAACCCGCCTCGGCCATGACCGACTCCAGCCAATGCGTCAGCTCATCTGCGCACTTGAATGCGTCGTTGGCCGGCAACTCCTCAAGGAGCTTGCGCGCCTCCTTGATGTCGGCCATAGGATGATCGGGCTTCTTGCTTCCGAACAGGCTGATCATGCGCGTCTCACGAAATTATCGGACTAGCCGATCATGCTGCAAAAAACGCCGATAAATCCACGTTCGCCGCCATGTTTGACATAGTTTAACGACACGTCGCTACGGCTGTCGGCGCGGCAATTGCGCGCGCAGGCCGCGCAGCTGCGCTTCGAGGTCGCGAATGCGATGGATCAGCGTGAGCGTCAGCGCAAGCGCTTGCGGGTCGAGCTCGAGGTCATCACGCAAGCGTCCCGCGGCCTGCACCGTAAGCACCATCTCGCCGCTGAAGGTCCACTCCGCTTCCTGCGGATTGTTCGGCACCAGGGCGCCGTAAGCCGCAAGCTCGCGCAGCTCATCCTCGGACAGACAGGAGCAGCGCGCGAGCTCGGCCAAGGAAAGCGCCATCCGATCATCCAACCACACTGCATCAGTTTGCTCGCGTTCCATTTTTCATCTCCTGTTCGAAATGACCGCGTGGATTGAAGCTCGAGCCATCCGCCAATTCCTTGAACAAGGCCCGCTCGCGCTCGCTCAGTACGGTAGGCACGACGATCTGTGCAATTGCGTACAAGTCGCCATCCCCCTCGCCCGGTTTTGCCAAACCGCGCCGGGCGAGCCGCAATTTCTGTCCCGCATGCGTGCCCGGCGGCACTTTAAGATGGACCGGTCCGCCCAGCGTGGGCACTTCGACCACGGCACCGAGCGCGGCTTCCCAGGGTGTCAACGGCAGATCCAGATAGAGATCGTGGCCACTGACGCGATACAGCGCGTGCGGATGCAGCGCAATGTTCAAATACAAATCGCCGTCGGGCCCGCCGCCCGCACCCTTGCCTCCCTTGCCGCGCAGGCGCAGCCTTTGCCCGTCCGTGGCGCCTTTGGGAATGCGCGCCTTGAACGAGCGCGGCACTCGATGCAGCCGCCCGTGCTCATCGTATTCCGGCACGGTGAGATTCAAGTCTACCGTGGTGCCGCGACTGGCGTCCTCCAGACTGATGTGCGCGGTGACCTCGTAGTCCTGTCCGGGCATCTTGAATGTTGCGCCCGGCCGTCCCGCCCGCTGTCCGCCGCCCGCGAGCCCGGCGAACAAATCGGCCAGATCGACGTCGTAGAACGAAAACTGCGTGTCCCCGAATTGCTTGCCCCAGTCCGGGGGCGGCTGAAAATCCTGTCCGGGCTGATGGCGACCGAGCTGGTCGTAGGCGGCGCGCTTGTCCGGATCCTTGAGGGTCTGGTAGGCGTCCGCGATTTCCTTGAATTTCTCCTCGCCGGAGGGGTCCTTGGACACGTCCGGGTGATATTTGTGCGCAAGTTTGCGATACGCCTTCTTGATCGCGTCGGCATCGGCGTCGCGTTCGACGCCGAGGACCTGGTAGTAGTCCTTGTATTTCATCAATCACTCCTCAGGTGCGAACCTCGAATCACGGCGATCGCACTGGCGGTTCATGCGCTTCCTGCGGTTCGACGTGAATGGTGACCGATGCCATGGCCAGATGACTGGCAATGGATTCTTCAAGCCGGTCGCACAAGGCATGGGATGCGCGCACGCTGGTCTCCCCCGGCACCGTCAGATGAAACTCGACGAAGCGCGTGGCACCCGCCTTGCGCGTGCGCAGCGCATGGAAGCTCGCTCCCTCGGGCAGCCCGGCCCGAATGAGCTCCTCGGTCTTCCTGATCTCGCGTGGCGACAAGGCCGCATCCATCAGGCCGTCGATCGAGCGGCGCAGCAGATCGACGCCGGTGACGATAATGTGCAGCCCGACGACGATTGCGATCAGGGGATCGAGTATCTGCCATCCCGGCAGGAACACGATGACCAGCAGGCCGCCCAACACGCCTGCCGACGTCCACACGTCGGTGAGCAGGTGCTTGGCGTCCGCCTCGATGGTGACACTGTCATGCTTCGCCGCGACCTTGAGCATGAGGCGGGCAGTGGTGTAGTTCATCGCCGCCGCGAGCAGCCCTACGGCAATGCCCCAGCCCAGGTTCTCCAGCGGCGCAGGATGTGCAAAGCGGCTCCATCCGGCGTAGATGATGGAGCCGGCGGCAAACAGGATCAGCGTGCCTTCCACACCGGTGGAGAAATATTCGGCCTTGTCATGCCCGTAGGTATGGCGATCGTCGGCCGGCTGCTCGGCGATGGTGAGCGCAGTCAGCGCCACCAGACCCGCGGCCAAGTTGACCAGAGCCTCCAGCGCGTCCGACAGCAGGCTCACCGAGCCGGTCAGGAAATACGCGCCGAACTTCAATCCCAGTGTCGCGATCGACGTGGCGATCGAAAGCAGGGCCATTTTCTTTGTCGCTTTCATAGCCGTTCAGGTTCTGTGGTTGCCAATCGATGGTTGCAC
>DAIDTN010000254.1 GCA_027457185.1 Burkholderiales bacterium
GCCCGAAATCGACGCCCTGGTCGAGCAGGGGCTGAAGGATTGTCTGGCGCCGCTGGTCGAAAACATGTTCGACGGGTTGCGCGGTGACCTGCAGCTGATCGGGCGCGAAATCCTGAGCGGCGCCATCCATACCGCGGTGGAGCAAGAGCTCGATCGGCGCAAGTAGAGCAGCTAGCGTTCTAACCATTTGAGCTGTGGCGCTCGAACTTGCGCGGACGGCGGCCCGTCCGCGCGGATCGCCGATTGAGCACGGATGGAAAGCACATCCGTACTCAATCGGCGATCTTGGAAAAATCCAACCCCAGGCCGTTATTGCTTTTATCCATAACCCCGTATTTTGTACGGATGCGCTTCTTATCCGTACAAAATACGCGGTTGGCGCGCGCGAGCGCGCAATGACCGTTCTTGGCATACGTCGGAATTTAATGCGCCATATATAGCCATGCATCAATCCGCTATAATTCGCGTTTCGCTCATTCGCGCCGCTCGCTCTGCCGGCGACGTCCAGCTCGATGCGCTTTGCCCCCAGAGACCAGATGGAATTAGCCAAGAGTTTCGAACCGCACGCCATCGAGGCGCACTGGTATCCCGAATGGGAGCGGCGCGGCTATTTCGCGCACTCGGCAGATCACACCAAGCCCGCCTATTGCATCCAGCTGCCGCCGCCGAACGTAACCGGCACTCTGCACATGGGCCACGCCTTCCAGCAGACGCTGATGGACACGCTGGTGCGTTACCACCGCATGCGCGGCTTCAACACCAATTGGGTGGTGGGCACCGACCATGCGGGCATCGCGACCCAGATCGTGGTCGAGCGCCAGTTGCAGGCGGAAGGCAAGACCCGCGTCGAACTCGGGCGCGAAAAGTTTTTGGAGCGCGTGCGCGCCTGGAAGCAGGAGTCGGGCTCAACCATCACGCGCCAGATGCGGCGCCTGGGCGCCTCGGGCAACTGGACCTACGCCGACACCGAAGGCCAGCATGCCGGCTACTTCACCATGGACGAGCGCATGTCGCGCGCCGTGATCGAAGCGTTCGTGCGCCTGCACCAGGAAGGCCTCATCTACCGCGGCAAGCGCCTGGTCAACTGGGATCCGGTGCTGGGCACCGCGGTGTCCGACCTGGAGGTCGACAGCGAAGAGGAAGACGGCAGGATCTGGGAAATCAGCTATCCGTTCGAGGACGGCACCGGCGCCGTGGTGGTCGCCACCACCCGCCCGGAGACCATGCTCGGTGACGCCGCCGTCGCCGTCCATCCGAAGGACGCGCGCTACACCCAACTGGTCGGAAAGCAAGTACTGCTGCCGCTCACCGGCCGCTCGATCCCGGTGATCGCCGACGATTACGTCGACCCGGAATTCGGCACTGGCTGCGTCAAAATCACGCCCGCGCACGATTTCAACGACTACCAGGTCGGCCAGCGCCACGGCCTCGCGCAAATCGACGTGCTGGCCTTGGACGCGACGATCAACGACAACGCCCCGGCGGCCTACCGCGGCCTGGACCGCTTCGAGGCGCGCAAGCGCATCCTGCAGGACCTGCAGGCGCAGGGACGCCTGGTTTCAGAAAAACCGTACAAGCTGAGGGTGCCGCGCTCGGGCCGCACCGGCGTGATCGTCGCGCCGATGCTCACCGACCAGTGGTTCGTCAAGATGGAAGGCCTGGCCAAACAAGGCCTGAAAGCCGTGGCCGAGGGTGAAGTCAGGTTCTATCCCGATCACTGGAGCACGACCTACAACCACTGGCTGGAAAACATCCAGGACTGGTGCATCTCGCGCCAGCTCTGGTGGGGCCACCAGATCCCCTGCTGGTACGACGAGCGCGGCAACGCCTACGTTGCGCGCACCGAAGCAGAAGCCAGAACACTGGCAGCGGCCAAGGGCTACGGCGGCGCGCTCAGTCGCGACGAAGACGTGCTCGCCACCTGGTTCTCCTCCGCGCTGGTGCCGTTCACCTCGCTCGGCTGGCCGGAAAAAACGCGCGACCTCGATGCCTTCCTGCCCTCCTCGGTGCTGGTAACCGGCTTCGACATCATTTTCTTCTGGGTCGCGCGCATGATCATGATGACCCTGCATTTCACCGGCAAGGTGCCGTTCCGCCACGTCTATATCAACGCCCTGGTGCGCGACGCCGAGGGCCAGAAAATGTCCAAGTCCAAGGGCAACACGCTGGACCCGCTCGATCTGATCGACGGCGTCAGCTTCGACGCCCTTCTGGAAAAATCGACGCAGGGCCTGATGCTCGCCGGCCACAAGGCGAAAGTCGAGAAATACGTGCGCAAGAATTACCCGAACGGCATCCCCTCGTTCGGCGCCGACGCGCTGCGCTTCACCTTCGCCTCGCTCGCGAGCTTTGCGCGCACGCTCAATTTCGACCTCGGCCGCTGCGAAGGCTACCGCAATTTCTGCAACAAGCTGTGGAACGCGACACGCTTCGTGCTGATGAACACCGAAGGCAAGGACTGCGGCGCGGACGCGTCCCTGCCGCTCGCGCCCTCGGTCATGGACCGCTGGATCGTGAGCCGGCTGCAGCGGGCGGAAAAAGAACTGTGCGAAGGCTTCGACAGCTATCGCTTCGACCTCGCCGCGCGCTCCCTGTACGAATTCGTCTGGGACGAATACTGCGACTGGTATCTCGAACTGGCCAAGGTGCAACTGCAACAGGGCAGCGCCGCCGAGCAGCGCACTACGCGGCGCACCCTGGTGCGCGTGCTGGAGACGGTGCTGCGGCTCGCCCATCCGGTCATCCCCTTCATCACCGAAGAGTTGTGGCAAAGAGTCGCGCCGCTGGCCGGGCGCGCGGGCGAGAGCATCGTGCTCGCGCCATACCCGCAGCACGAGCCCGGGCGCATCGATACCGCGGCCGAAGCAGAGGTGGCGGTATTGAAGGAACTGGTCGGCGCCTGCCGCAATCTGCGCGGCGAAATGAACATTTCGGCGGCGCAGCGCATCCCCCTGCTCGCCAGCGGCGATCAGGCGCGGCTGCAAGCGCTCTCTGCGTATATCAAGGTTCTGGCCAAGTTATCCGACGTCAGCGTGGTCGACGCCCTGCCCGCCGCCGACGCTGCTGTCGCCGTGGTCGGCGACTGCCGGCTGATGCTCAAAATCGAGATCGACAAGGCGGCTGAGCGCGCGCGCCTGCAAAAGGAGATCGCGCGCCTCGAAGCGGAAATCGCCAAAGCCGCGAGCAAGCTCGCCAACGCCGGTTTTGTCGCACGCGCGCCGGCCCAGGTCGTGGCGCAGGAAAAAGAACGCCTGGCCGCGTTCGGCACCACGCTGGAAAACCTGAGACCACAGCTCGCGAAACTCGGCTGAAACGGCGGGCCCGGGCACGCACCCGGTCCTGCTGGTATCGCGATTTGCCGGCGTGCTGAGACGACGTCCGCGCGCGGGGTTCGCGCGCCACAGTCAGCGCGCGTCTTCCTTGCCGCCCACGGTCAAGGCCAGCGCCGTGCGGATGGCCTCCGGCGCTTTCATGATGTTCATGAAGCTGTTCGCTCCCATCATGGAAAGATCGGGGAAGGAAATGGCAATGCGGAAGCGCGCATACAGCGCATAGACCTTGTTGCCGGAAACCAGGATGTCATAGGGCAGGTGGGCGGTGGATTTGATATTCTTGAAGTCGATCTCGCTCATGATGTACTTGTCGTCCATGTACTTGTGGTCGCCCTCGCCCTTCATCGCGACCCCGAACAGCGTTTCCTTCTTGCCGGTGACGTCCACGCGATAGACCTTGGTCACGCCGTATTTGCCCGCGGCAAGCCCGGTCTCAACCGCTTTGAGCGCGTCCTCGTAACTCGCGTAGCTGGCCAGGGTGTTCGGCTCGTTGAAATACTCCATGCCGAACATGTAGTGATACTTGCGCAGTTCGGCCGGGGTGAGGCCTCGGGCGCCGAATTCCTTTACTTCGCCAAGCGCCGCCTGCAGCTTCG
>DAIDTN010000255.1 GCA_027457185.1 Burkholderiales bacterium
CAACAAAAACGCACATCCAGGATACGGGCATCGGCGGCAGCTTCTCGGTTACGCAGGCGGCAATTGGCGCCGCCGCGCCGGAAGCGTGCTCTTTCTGCCACGGACCCGGCAAAGTTTTTGACGTTCAGGTGGTTCACGGCGTGCAGTAAAGGCGATAGTCAACAGAAACCAAGGCTAACGGACGGACAACGATGAACATCAAAAGACCCTTATTCGCCGCGTTGTTTCTGCTGACTGGTCTTGCGCCAAGCGCTGCCGCAGCCGACCAGGCGGCCGCCCCGGCCGCGCCAGCGTCCACGCCTGCTGCTGCCGCGCCCGCCGCGGCTCCGGCGGCCGAGCCGCCCGCGCCGCCACCCAGCATGGGTACGCAGTACACCGAAAAAGGCGCCGACACCTGCCTGATGTGCCACGTCGAGGGCGGCGATTATCCGGTGTACGAAATCTTCAAGACCAAGCACGGCAATCGCGCCGACAGTCGTACGCCCTTTGCCCCCGGGAACTTGCAATGCGAGGCCTGCCACGGTCCGGGCAAGAAGCACGCCGATGCCGGCGGCGGCCCGGACGGCATCAACAGCTTCAAATCCACGTCCTTCCTCACGCCGCGCGAGCGCAACAAGTTCTGCCTGGCCTGCCATCAGGGCAAGGCGCGCATCGCCTGGCAGGGCAGCGTGCACGAAAGCAACAATCTCGCCTGCACCGATTGCCACACGATTCACGCCGAGCACGACCCGGTGCTGGCGACGGCGACCCAGCCGGATGTCTGCTACAAATGCCACAAGCAGCAGCGCATGGACTTCAACAAACCTTCGGCGCATCCGGTGCGCTTCGGCAAGATGGCCTGCAGCGATTGCCACGCCCCGCATGGTTCGGATAACGATGCCTTGCTGAAGAAGCCTACGGTGAATCAGCTTTGCTACACCTGTCATGCGGAGAAGCGCGGACCGTTCCTGTGGGAGCACGCGCCGGTGGCGGAGAACTGCACCCTGTGCCACTCGCCGCACGGAACGGTGCGCCCGACGCTGTTGAAACAGACCCCGCCCTTGCTCTGCCAGCAGTGCCATAGCGTGGCCGGCCATCCCTCGGTGGCGCGCACCGGGGCGGCGCTGCCGGGCGGCGGCGCCGGAGGATCGGCTTTCCTGCTCGCCGGAAGCTGCATCAATTGCCATTCCGAGATTCACGGCTCGAACAATCCGTCGGGCGTCAAGCTGATGCGCTAGCCGGTACTAAAACAGGACAAGAACATGAAGACCTCAAATCAACTGTTGCTGCTCGGCATGTTGTCGGCGCTGTCCCCGGCCGCGGTCGCGGATGGCCCCGCCGGGCCGGCCGCCGTCGATACGTCACAGTGGAAATGCGAGTCCTGCAAATTCGCGCAGGGGCTCAGCGGGTCGGTGGATGTGGGGGCCGGCTCGGTCTCGGACAAATCGGCCAAGTTCGGCGACTACACCGGACTCAACAAAAAAGGCGGGTACGCCATCGGCGGGGCGTCGTCAAGCTATCGCGGCAAGGATGCGGATTACTGGCGCTTCAACGCGTCGAACCTGGGGCTGGACTCGCGCTCCGTCGATGCGGAAGGAGGACAGCAAGGCAAGTACAAACTGTTGTTCAACTACGACGAGCTGCCGCACTATGTTTAGGATAATGCGCAGACTCCGTTTATTGGCAGCGGCGGCGCCACGCTGACCCTGCCCGCCGGCTTTGCGGCGGCCACGACCGGCGCTATGCCCCTGGCCGGCACGCTGCGAACCGTAGATATCGGTACAAAAAGGAAGCGGCTGGGTGTGGGCGCGTCCTGGATTCCCAACAGCAACTGGGAGTACGCGGTCAACTTTCGCCATGAAACCAAAGACGGCACCCAACGCACGGCCGGCGCATTTTATGTAAACACATCCCAACTGATCGCGCCGGTGGATTATGTCACCGACCAGGTGGACGCATCGGCCTCGTACACCGGCAAAAAACTTCAGATGAAGTTCGCCTACTACGGCTCGGCTTTCCGCAACGGCAATTCTGCGTTGACCTGGCAGGACCCGTATGCGGCGCTTGTGGGCGAAACCGCCGGCCAACTGGCGCTGCCGCCGGATAACCAGTTTCACCAGCTCCAGGCCACGGGTGGCTATCAGCTCGGCGACAAGACCCGCCTCAGCGGCGACATCGCCGTCGGCCGCATGACGCAGAACGACAGTTTTCTCGCGTCCACGCAGAATGCCACTCTGGCCGTACCCGGCCTGCCGCGAAGTTCCCTGGACGGACGCGTGGCCACCCTCGATGCGGGTCTGCGACTCAACTCCGCAGTCACCGAACGCCTGCGGCTGAACGCGGCGTACACGCATAACGATCGCGACAACCGGACGCCGCAGTCCAGCTATCCCTCGGTGGCGACCGACATGTTCGTCGAGGCGCCAAGAACCAACCTGCCCTACAGTTTCAAGCAGGACAAGTTGAAGCTGAGCGCCGAGTACATGGCCTCGACCAAGCTGAGGGGCTCGGTCGGCGCCGATTTTGACGCGCACCAGCGCACGTTCGCGGAAGTCGACACCACGCGCGAGAACACGGCCTGGGGCAAGATCAATTCGCAGGTGTCGGACAAGCTCGGTCTTACGCTCAAGCTCGCGCACGCCGAGCGCAGGAATTCTGGCACCTTCCAGGCGATCCCCGGAATCACCCCGCCAGAGAATCCGCTGCTGAGACGCTACAATCTGGCCAACCGCACGCGCGACACCGCGGGAGCGCGCGCCGATATCACCGTGAACGAACGCATCAGCGTCGAGTTCGGGGCCGATTCTTCCGATGACAAATATTCGGATTCGACCATCGGACTGCTCGACGGCAAGGAGTTCAGCCTGAACGGCGATGTCTCCGCCATGCTCACGGAGCGGACCAGCCTGCATTTTTTTGCGAACCACCAGGAAATCAAGTCGAAGCAGGCCGGTAGCCAGAGTTTCTCGGCTCCGGACTGGACGGCCGACAACAAAGACACGATCGACTTCTTCGGCCTGGGCGTGAAACACACCGCGATTCCGGACAAGCTCGACATCGGCGCCGATTACAGCTTCACGCACTCGCGCAGCCAAATCAACGTCAATACCGGCGCTTCGAATCCCGCATTTCCCGACATGAGCACCAAGCTCGATAGCCTCAAGCTCTATGCCACCTATCGCATGAAGCAAAACATGTCGCTGCAGGCGGGTTACTGGTACGAGCACTACGCCAGCAGGGACTGGATGCTGGACGGCGTCGCGCCCGCCACCATCCCGAATGTGCTGGCTCTGGGGCTGCAGGCGCCGCAATACAACGTAAACGTGGTGTTGCTGTCGGTCAAATACAAGTTCTAGCAAATACCGTAGTACGTTGTTCGTGGCGCGTTGTTCGTGCTCCGTCGGTCGCCCACGAACAACGAACGACGGCTCTCACGCGGACCACAGGGGTGGCTCATCCATCAGCGCGATCTGCTCGCGCAATTCCAGAATCCGGTCCTGCCAGTAACGCTGGGTGTTGAACCAGGGAAAAGCCGCGGGGAAGGCGGGATCGTCCAAGCGTCGCGCGATCCAGGCCGAGTAATGCAGGAGGCGCAGCGTGCGCAGCGCCTCGACCAGGTGCAGTTCGCGCGCATCGAATTCATGGAAATCCTCGTAGCCGACGAGCAGGTCGGCAAGCTGGCGCGCCATCGCGGCGCGCTCGCCCGAGAGCAGCATCCACAGGTCCTGCACCGCCGGCCCCATGCGCGCGTCGTCGAAATCGACGAAATGCGGGCCGTGCGCCTCGGCGCTGTCGGTCCAGAGCACATTGCCGGCGTGGCAGTCGCCGTGCAGCCTCAGATTTTGCACCGGGCCGGCGCGCGCGTAGCAGCGGCTTACGCCTTCGAGCGCCTGCGCCGCAACGCTGGTCCATGCCGCGTTGAGATCGGCTGGTATGAAACCATGATCGAGCAGATAGTCGCGCGGCTCGGTGCCAAAGCTTGCGGGGTCGAGCGCGGGCCGCACGCGAAACGGCGCGAGCGCGCCCACCGCGTGGATGCGGCCGATGAAACGGCCCATCCATTCCAAAGTCTCGCGATCTTCGAGTTCGGGCGCGCGGCCGCCGCGCTTGGGATACACGGCGAAGCGATAGCCGCCGAACTCGTGCAGGGTCTGCCCGCCCTGCGCGAGGGGGGCGACCACCGGAAGCTCGCGCTCGGCCAGCTCGCGCACGAATGCGTGCTCCTCGGCGATCTGCGCGTTGCTCCAGCGCCCGGGGCGGTAGAACTTCGCCACCACGGCCGGGCCCGGACCCGAGGTCGAATCCGGCCCGTCCTCCAGCCAGATCTGATAGACGCGGTTCTCGTAGCTGTTCAGGCCGAGCATGCGCCCGTCGCCGCGCAGCCCTATGCTGTCGAGCGCATCGAGCACGCAATCGGGTGTGAGCCCGGTGTAGGGCGCGCTCTTGTTCGTATCCATGCACCCATTGTACGGGCTGCTGCCTATTGCGGGAGGGGCGCCGATTTTGTTGGAGCGGCGCCTTCGCCGCGATCAGTGCCTGCGCGAAGTCCGATCGGCCCGATGGTGGTCCTCCCACAACCGCGCGCCGTTTTTTTATGAGGAGGCCTAGCCCCGATCATTACAAGGCCAGGGGCGGCGGCTCAGGTCTTGCCGGTCTTGGGGATGAACGCGAGGGCGACGCCGTTGTTGCAGTAGCGCAGCCCGGTCGGCTCGGGGCCGTCGTCGAACAGATGGCCATGGTGCCCGCCGCAGCGCGTGCAGTGATACTCGGTGCGCGGCAGGATCAGCTTGAAATCGCGGCTGGTGCCGAAGGCGCCGGGAATGGTGGTGAAAAAGCTGGGCCAGCCGGTGCCGCTGTCGAATTTCATCGCCGAGGTGAACAGCGGCAGGCGGCAGCCCGCGCACACGAACACGCCTGGACGTTTCTCCCGGTCGAGGGGGCTGGAGCCGGGTGGCTCGGTGCCTTGGTGGCGCAGCACGTCGTAGGCCGCGGGTGAGAGGCGTTTCTTCCATTCCGCGTCGGACAGTTTGAGCGGTTCCGCGTCGCTCGCCACGTCTGCTCCCCTGGCGAGCAGCGATTTCCAGTTTTTTTGCAGCTCTTCCACGGCTTGTTCTCCTTTTGCAAACGCGGGCCGCGCCAGCCACGACCCGATGAGCCCCGCCAAGGGCGTCAACGCCCACGCTTTAAGCCAGTTGCGCCTATCCATGTCCGTCTCCTATGTGTGACGCGAACTATAACCGATGCAGCGGCGTGCGGAGGCCGCCGGACGCGCGGGAACTGCGTCGCACCTCGCCCCTGCGGGAAGCCGTGTAAAATCGGGCCTAACCACGAACCACGCTGCGCTCACCTGATGAACCCTTCCTCCGATAACTTAGTCGTAATCACCGACGCCAAGTTCAACTATGGCGAGCGCGCAGTCCTCAAGGGGCTCAACCTCAAGATTCCCCGCGGCAAGGTAGTCGCCATCCTCGGGGCGAGCGGCTGCGGCAAGTCCACCCTGCTGCGGCTGATCGGCGGGCAGGAAAAGCCGGCGCAGGGCTCGGTCCGGGTCGACGGCCAGGTGGTGCACGAGCTCGATACCGACAGCCTGTATCAGCTGCGGCGTCGGATGGGCATGATGTTCCAGGCGGGCGGCTTGTTTACCGATCTGTCGGTGTACGAAAATATCGCGTTTCCGCTGCGCGAAAACTCCGACCTGCCGGAGGAGTTGATTCGCTCCCTGATCCTGATGAAGCTGCACGTGGTCGGGCTGCGCGGCGCGCGAAATCTCATGCCGAGCGAACTCTCCGGCGGTATGGCGCGCCGCGTAGCGCTCGCCCGCGCCATCGTGCACGACCCGATGCTGGCGATGTACGACGAGCCGTTTGCGGGTCTGGACCCGATCTCGTTAAATGTCATCGCCGACCTGATCCGGCGCCTGAACGATGCGCTCGGCACCACTTCCATTATCGTCACCTACGACGTGAGCGAGTCGCTCAAGCTGGTCGACTATCTCTATGTCATCGCCGACGGCGTGGTCGTCGGCGAAGGCACGCCCGACGAGATGCTGGGTTCCGACAATCCGGTAGTGCACCAGTTCGTTCACGCCGAGCCGGACGGGCCGATCGCGTTCCACTATCCCGCGCAGCCGATCGGCGTCCAGCTCGGATTGAAATAGTGCGGTGCATAACGCGAGGTTCTTCCGCGGTAAAAATTCAATGCCTGGTGGTGCGTCGATGGCACCGTAGATCCGGCCGCGGATGCTGCCGGACGCACGCGCGTACTGCCGATAATTTCCGTTTTGTCCGGGCTGGCAGGTGCCCACGCCTTGGTCTACACTGTGGTTCGCCCTTTGTGGAGGAGGACATCATGCAACTGCGGGATATACTCAGAATAAAAGGCAAGCTGCTGATCACCATAGCGCCGGACGGGATGGTGAGCGACGGGGTCAGCATCATGTCCGAGAAGGACATCGGTTCGCTGGTGGTGATGAGTCAGGGAAACCTGGTGGGCATGCTGACCTTTCGCGAAGTACTGCAGGCCCTGCACAGGAACAAGGGATCGATCCAGGGAATGCGCGTGGATGCCATCATGGTGAAAAATCCGAGGACCATAGCGCCGAACGTGGAAGTGGACGAACTTCGCAGCGTGATGCTGGAGCATCACATCCGTTACATGCCGGTAATGGAACGCGACACGCTGATCGGCGTGCTCTCGTTTCACGACGTGGCGCGGGCGGTGCTGGAGGAACAGGCGTTCGAGAACCGCATGCTCAAGGGCTATATCAAAGACTCTCCGGCATAGCAGCCGCGCCGCTCCGGGCGATGCGCGCGGAAGGCCGGCGGCCGCGGCGGGCCGTTGCGCCGGCACCAAGGTTTTGCGTTCGGGGCCGGCCGGGCCACAGCGGCGGTATGTTAAACTCGGCGCCGCAAATCCGTGAGCGAAAGCGATGTCCGGCAACACCTTGGGAAAATTGTTTTGTGTGACTTCTTTCGGCGAGTCGCACGGCCCCGCCTACGGCGGAGTGGTGGATGGCTGCCCGCCCGGACTGGAGCGGTGCGAAGCCGACATCCAGCGGGAGCTCGATCGCAGAAAACCCGGATCATCGCGCCATGTCACGCAGCGGCGCGAGGCCGACCGCGTGGAAATCCTTTCCGGCGTATTTGAAGGCAAGACCACCGGCACCGCCATCGGTTTTCTGGTGCGTAACGAAGACCAGAAAAGCAAGGACTACGGCAACATCGCCGAGACCTTCCGCCCGGGCCATGCCGATTACACCTATTGGCAGAAATACGGCATACGCGACTATCGCGGCGGCGGGCGGGCTTCGGCGCGCGAGACGCTGGTGCGCGTTGCGGCGGGCGCGATTGCGAAGAAGTGGCTCAGGCAAAAGCACGGCGTCACCGTGCGCGGCTATCTGTCGCAGCTCGGGCCGAACCGAATCGCGCTCGAGGACTGGAGCGCGGTCGGGCGCAATCCGTTCTTCGTGCCCGACATGGCTGTCGTTCCGGCGCTCGAAGCCTACATGGACGCGCTGCGCAAATCGGGCGATTCCTGTGGCGCGAAAATCACCGTCGTCGCCGAAGGCGTGCCGGTGGGCTGGGGCGAACCGGCGTACGACCGGCTCGACGCCGACATCGCCTACGCCATGATGGGCATCAACGCGGTGAAGGGCGTGGAAATCGGCGCGGGCTTCGCCTCGGTCGAGCAA
>DAIDTN010000256.1 GCA_027457185.1 Burkholderiales bacterium
GTTTACGGCCTCGTAGTGGTACTCCGGATCGATGTTGACTGGCAGGTACAGCCGCTGCGGATTCGCCCTTGAGAAGCCGGCGTTGCGGTCCGCGCTCCATTGCATGGGCGTGCGCACGCCATTGCGGTCGCCAAGATACACGTTGTCGCCCATGCCGATCTCGTCGCCGTAGTAGATGATCGGCGAGCCCGGCATCGACAGCAGCAGGCTGTTCATCAGCTTGATCCGCTCGCGGTCATTTTCCATCAGCGGCGCGAGCCGGCGCCGGATGCCGAGATTGATGCGCGCGCGCGGGTCGGCCGCGTACATCCGGTACATGTAGTCGCGCTCCTTGCTGGTCACCATCTCCAGCGTGAGCTCGTCGTGATTGCGCAGGAAGATTGCCCACTGGGCGTTGTCGGGGATTTCCGGCGTCTGCTGCATGATCTCGACCACGGGGTGGCGATCCTCCTGCGCGATCGCCATGTAGATGCGCGGCATCAGCGGAAAGTGATAGGCCATGTGGCATTCGTCGCCGTCGCCGAAATACTCGCGCACGTCCTCGGGCCACTGGTTGGCTTCCGCCAGCAGCAGCCGGTTCTTGTAATGTGCGTCGACCTGCGCGCGGATCTGGCGGATGATGGCGTGCGTCTCGGGCAGGTTCTCGTTGCTGGTGCCCTCGCGTTCGCACAGGTAGGGAATCGCATCGAGCCGGAATCCGTCCACCCCCATGTCGAACCAGAAGCGCATGACGCGGATCACCGCCTTCAGCACCTTCGGATTGTCGAAATTGAGGTCCGGCTGGTGGCTGAAAAAGCGGTGCCAGTAGTACGCCTTGGCGACGGGGTCCCAGGTCCAGTTGGAGGTCTCGGTGTCGGTGAAAATAATGCGCGTCCGGTCGTATTTCTTGTCGTTGTCGCTCCAGACGTAGAAATCGCGCTTGGACGAGCCCGGCGGCGCACGCCGCGCGGCCTGGAACCACGGATGCTGGTCGGAGGTGTGATTCACCACCAGCTCGGTGATTACCCGCAGGCCGCGCTGGTGCGCCTCGCGCACCAGCGTGCACACGTCGTTGCGGCTGCCGTATTGCGGGTGCACGTTATGGTAGTCGGCGACATCGTAGCCGTCGTCCTTCATCGGCGAGGGATAGAAAGGCAGCAGCCAGATGGTATTCACGCCGAGGTCGCGCACGTAATCGAGCTTTTCTATCAGTCCGGGGAAATCGCCCAGGCCGTCGTCGTTGGAATCGAAGAACGCCTTGATGTGCAACTGGTAGATGACCGCGTCCTTGTACCACAGCGCCTCGTCCTGCGCGCCCGGGACGGCATCGGCCCGCTGCCGACCGTCACCGCGGGCAAGGTTCAGCGGCTTGTCCATCGCCGGCTCAGCCACGCGCTTCCACACTCTTAAACATCAGCACCGCGAGCGGCGGCAGCGTGACGGCGAGCGAGTGGGAGCGCCCGTGCGCCGCCACCGGCGCCGCCACGACGCCGCCGAGATTGCCCACGCCGCTGCCGCCGTAGAGGGTGGCATCGCTGTTCGCAAGCTCACGCCAATAGCCGCCGCCCGGGACGCCGACGATGTAGTTCAGGCGCGGCACGGGCGTGAAGTTGCACACGACCAGAACCGGCGCGCTGCCGTTGCGCGGCCGGCGCAGGAAGCTGAGCACGCTTTGCTGGCTGTCGTTGCAGTCCACCCATTCGAAACCGGACTGCTCGAAGTCGTTCTGGTAAAGCGCGGGCTCGGATCGATAGAGCCGGTTGAGGTCGGCCACCCAGCGTCGCAGCCCTTCGTGCTCGGAATACTGCAGCACGTGCCATTCCAGGCTCGACTCGTGCGTCCATTCCCGCCGCTGCCCGAATTCTCCTCCCATAAACAGGAGTTTCTTCCCCGGGTGCCCCCACATATAGCCGTAGAGCAGGCGCAGGTTGGCGAATTGCTGCCAGGAATCGCCCGGCATCTTGCCGATCAGCGCGCCCTTGCCGTGCACCACTTCGTCGTGCGACAGCGGCAGCACGAAATTCTCGTAGAAGGCGTACCAAATCGAAAACGTGAGCTGGTCATGGTGATACTTGCGGTGAACCGGATCCTGGCTCATGTATTTGAGCGTGTCGTGCATCCAGCCCATGTTCCATTTCAGCCCGAAGCCGAGGCCGCCGAGATACACCGGCCGCGACACCATCGGCCACGAGGTCGACTCCTCGGCCATGGTTTGCACATCCGGATGATCGCGATAGACCGCCTGGTTCAGCTGGCGCAGGAACTCGACCGCCTCGATGTTCTCCCTGCCGCCGTAGCGATTCGGCACCCACTCGCCTTCCTTGCGCGCATAGTCCAGATAGAGCATCGAGGCGACGCCGTCCACCCGCAGCCCGTCCACGTGAAAGCGGTCGAGCCAGTACAGCGCGCTGGAAACCAGGAAGCCGCGCACTTCGTTGCGGCCGTAATTGAAAAGGTAGCTGGTCCATTCCGGGTGAAACCCCTGCCTCGGGTAGGCATGCTCGTACAAGGCGGTGCCGTCGAAGTACACCAGCCCGAGTTCGTCGCTGGGGAAATGCGAGGGCACCCAGTCGAGGATCACGCCGATTCCCTGCTGGTGCAGGGTATCGACCAGGTACATGAAATCTTCGGGGCTACCGTAGCGCGCGGTCGGCGCAAAATAGCCGGTGGTCTGGTAGCCCCAGGATCCGTAAAACGGGTGCTCGGTGACCGGCATCAGTTCGACGTGCGTAAACCCCATCTCGCGCACATACTCGGCGAGCGGCTGAGCCATCTCGCGGTAGCCAAGCGAGCGGTTGGCGTCCTCTGGCACACGCCGCCACGAGCCCAGGTGCATTTCGTAAATGGACATCGGCGCAGCGAGCGCGTTGGCCTCCCGGCGCGACGCCATCCAGGCGCCATCGCCCCAGTCGTAACTCAGGCGCCACACGCGCGAGCCGGTTCGTGGCGGCGCTTCGGCAAAGAACGCGAACGGGTCGGCCTTCCGCACCTGGTAGCCGCCGACACGGGATTCGACGAAATATTTGTACGCCTGCCCGTGCGCGACGCCGGCCACAAACCCTTCCCACACTCCCGAACCGTCGGCGCGCCCCTGCAGCGGGTGTGCGTTGGCGTTCCAGCCATTCCAGTCGCCGCTCGCCGCGACGCGCTGCGCGTTCGGCGCCCATACGCAGAAATGCGCGCCGGCCACGCCGGCGCGTTCGCCAAGGTGGCAGCCGAACTTCTCGTACAACCTTGCGTGGCTGCCTTCCTTGAACAGATAGACGTCGTGGTTGGTCAACAAGATTGTTCTCCTATCGGATTACCGCCGGCGCCAACGCCCTGCGGCAAACCGCCGAACGGAAATACCGATCGACCCCGGCGGGGCCGGCTAGCTCTCGTGCGCCTTGCGGCTGTCGGCAGGCGCCTCGGCGCGCTCGCTCATGCCGTAGTCGCGCAGGACGCTGGCCACGCGCAGGCGGTAATCGGCAAACACGCCGTTGCGGCCGCGCGCCTGCGCCAGACGGTGGCCTTCGACGCGGCGCCAGCTTTTTACCGCTTCCTCGTCGCGCCAGTACGATAGCGACAGCAGCTTGCCTTCATTGGTCAGGCTGGCGATGCGCTCGATCTAAATGAACCCGGCCTGCTTCTCCAGCTGCGGCCGCAGCGCGGCGGCAAGGTCCAGGTACTCCTGCTTGCGCCCGGGCGCTGGAATCACTTCGAAAATGACGGCGATCATGCGTTTACCTTTCGCGTGGATTGAGGGCGGCGCTATTGCGGCAACGTCGCATCGGCGCTGGCGCGGTAATGCCGGTTGGCATCCTCGGGCTTTCCGATGCGATCGAACAGCTGCGCCAGCGCGACGTGGGCACCGCGGCTGGGTTGTGCCGACAGGCTCGCCTGCAGGTAGCTTTGCGCCTTGCCCCACAGCTCCTGCTGCAGGCACAGGCGCCCCAGCGTCAGCAGCAGCGCACGCTCGTGCGGCCGCGACTTCAGCCAGTTCTCCGCGCGCTCGGTCTGCGCCAATGCATCGGTACCCAGGCACTCGCCGTAGAGCAAGATCAGATCTTCGCTCCATTGGGCGTCCAGCGCCGCAGCGATGATCTCGTGCGCGCGGCGGCAGTCCCCGAGCGCGATGAACAGCTGCGCCGCAGTGCGGGCGACACGCGCGTCGAGCCGGTCCTCGGTCTGCTGCCAGCACTGCGCGAGTCCGTTCGCATCCCCCGCCTGCTGGCGCAGCGCCTCGATCTGGGCGGTAATCCGCAGTTGCGTCGCCACCACCTCGGTCAGCGCGCCGCGCTTGCCCAGGGCCGCAGCCAGGCGCCGCACCTCGCCCCAATGGCCCAGGCGCTGGTGCGCCTTCATCAGCATGCGCTGCGTGGCAATGCGCTTGCCTCCGCTTGCGGACAGTTCGCGCAATACGCTGAGCGCATCGTTATAGCGGCGATCGTCGAGCAGCAAGCTCGCCTGCACCGCAAGCCGGGCCTGGCGCGCATCCGCACCGCCGCTCTCGGCGCGCGCCAGCCAACGGTCGCGCCGCTCGATCTCGCGCATTTCGCCCGCGGCGCGCGCCGCTATCAGCGCGCTCAATGCCGGCGCCTGCCCCAACTCGTACGCGTCACCAGCCGACTTCTCGGCGCGAGTGTAGCGCCCCTCGAACAGGGCCTGCAGCCCGGCGAGCAGCGCGGCGCGTCCTTTCGCGTCGCGGCGGCGCGCGCGAAAATTGCGCACATGCAGCGGCAGGCGCAGCGTGTGCACGACCAGTCGCAACAGCAGATAACCCAGCGTGAACCCGGCGAGCCCGAGCAGGATGGCGAAATTGAGCGACAGTTCGGCGCGGTAAGGCGGGAACACCAGAATGGCATAACCGTTGTTCAGATGCGCGGCGAGCGACAAACCCACCGCCAGGCCAAATACCGCCAGCACCCACATCAGGCCGCGCATCCTAGGCTCCGCCCGCCGCGCTCACCGCACGCCCTTTGCGCCGGGCACCTTGAAATTGCGCACCGCCGCCAGGCTGTCGGCAATCGTCGGCAATTCGATGTCGATGCTGCTCGCATCGAGTTCCTTCAGGCTTGTCATCGCCGCAGCGGTGGTCTTGGCGCGCGTGTCGTAGTATCGCGTCATCCATGCGCGGGCGGTTTGCAGGTCCGCGTGGAATCGCGCCGGGTCGCGCGCCAGCAGCGCCATGCGCGCATCGAGCAGGCGCAGCTGGAGATTCTGGCGCAGGAAAAAGGACTGCGTCGGCGACAGCAGCGCCGCGTCGGGCTGGTCCATGACGCGGATGCGCACCAGCTGTTTCATTTCGTTCATCACCTCGACCAGCACGCGCTCCCAGACGCCGCGCGCGCCCGCCGGCACCACCGCCTTGGGCGCCGCTTGCGTGCGCTCGTCGAAACGCAGCGGCAGGGTATCGACGCCGGCGATCAGGCGGTCCAGGCGCAGCGCCATGCGCGTGATATCCAGATTGGGCGCGGCTTTCAGACGTTCGATGTCGCGGTTGAGCACGCGCCGAAGCGGAATGAACTGCGGCCGTTCCGAGCGCGCCAGGCGCCCCTCGGCGGTGCGCAGCGCCAGCAGCGCCGCCTGCACGTTGCCGGAGAGCTGCAGTTGCTGCGAGGCCAGGGTGAGCATCTGTTCGATCTCGGACAGCGCCCATTCGTCGTGGCTGCGCGACAGTTCCTGGTACAAAGCCTCCAGCGCCACTTGCTGGCTTTGCGACTCGGCCACCTTGTTCTCGAGCACGCTCAGCTTGACCTGTGCCTCGCGCGTGCCTTCGAACGCCTGTTTCGCCAGCACCGCGCTTTCGGCGACAGCGGTATCGCTGGCGCGCAAGCGCCGGCCCAGCTCCACGCGAATGACATCGATCTGGCTGCGGGTGTCGTACCACTGCCAGCAGACCACGACAATCGCGGCGAGCAGCACCAGCGTCACCGGCATGCGCCAACTGCGCGCCGGCGATTCGCGCTCGCTGCGGCCGCTGGGCTCCTCCGGCTGCGCGGCCCCTATCGGCTCCGCAGCGGGCTTGACGGGGTCGGCATCGTTTTCGTTCATCGGCATCGGACAGAGAATACGGAGTTCACACTTTAGCAAAAAAAGCCGCTAGTCCCGCGACCAGGCCTTCGTCGCCCGGACCGGTCAGTACCACGGTGCGCACGCCCAATGCGCGCGCCGCGGCGGCGATGCGCTCGTGCGGCGCGAACAGGGGCGTGTCCTCCAGGCACCTTCGCCCCGTCTCGCCCAGCATCTCGTGCAGGTTGGCCAGACCCTCGCTCGAGGTCACGGTGAACGCAGCCAGCCCGCATTGCGCGCACAAGGCGAGCAGCGGCGCGGCATCGGCACGCGGCCGGCCGCGGCGATAGCATTCGGCGTATTCGACCGCGGCACCACGCGCGGCGAGCGCCTCGCCGAGCAGCTCGCGCCCGCCTTCACCGCGGAAAATCACCACGCGCTTGCCTTCGAGCCGCTTCAACTCGGGCAGATCGAGCAAGCCTTCGCTGTCGAATCGCGCGCTCGGCGCAATCACCGCCGCAAAACCGTGACGCTGCAGTTCGCGCTCGCTGCCGCGGCCGACTGTGGCGACGCGCAATCCGGCGGGCCAGGCGCGCCGATTTTCCACCAGAGCCAGCGCCTTTTCCACCGCATTGGCGCTGATGAAAATAGCCAGGTCGAAGGCATCCAGGCGCTCGATCAGCGCCAGCGCCGGCCGCAGGTCCGCCGCATCGAGAATCTCCAGCGCGGGAAACAGCACCGGCTCGCCGCCGGCAGCGCGTATCAGCGCGGCCATGTGCGCCGCCTGCGCGGCGGGCCGCGTCACCACGACGCGGCGCCCCGCAAGGGCGGGCGCGCTCATAGGAGCGCGGCGAGGATGCGGTCGGCGCCTTGCGCGCGCAATTCGCCGGCGAGACGCAGGCCCAGTTCCTCGGGCGCTCCGGAGGGGCCGGTAACCTCCGCCCTTACCACGGTCTTGCCGTCGGGGTTTGCCACCAGCCCGCGCAACTCTATGATCGCGCCGCTGACGCGCGCGTAGGCGGCAAGCGGCAGCTGGCAGCTGCCGCCCAGCGCCCGGCTCACCGCACGCTCGGCGCGCACCGCGAGCTCGGGGGCGCGGTGGTTAAGGGCGGCCAGGCTCGCGGCGATGTCGCCGCGCTCGGCGCGATATTCGATCGCGAGCGCGCCCTGCCCTGCCGCGGGCAGGCTC
>DAIDTN010000257.1 GCA_027457185.1 Burkholderiales bacterium
CGTACCTAAAACACGGTTATGGTTAAAAGCCACGACGGCTTGGGTTGCTTTTATACAAGATCGTCGATTGCGCGCGGATGGTTCTTCATCCGTGCGCAATCGGCGATCCGCGCGGGCGGTTTTTCGTCCGCGCAAAATTGACGATAAAGGAACTGCATTGGAACTGGTCCTATTCGATCTCGACAATACTCTGCTCGATGGCGACAGCGACTACGAATGGGCGCAGTTCCTGATCGAGCAGGGGGTGCTCGAGCGCGCGACCTACGAACAGCGCAACCAGGATTTTTTCGACCAGTACAAGGCCGGCCGGCTCGATATCTACGCCTTTCTCGACTTCCAGCTGGCGCCGCTGGCGCAATACCCGCGCGCGCAGCTCGATGCCTGGCACCGGCTGTTCATGGCGCAGAAGATCCTGCCGATCATCTCCGCCGCCGCGCGCCGGCTGGTCAGCCGCAGCGTGCGTGACGCGCATCTGTGCGCCATCGTCACCGCCACCAATTCATTTGTCACTGCGCCGATCGCGCGCGAGTTCGGCGTGCCGCATCTGGTCGCGACCGAGCCGGAGCAGATAGACGGCAGATTCACCGGCAAGGTGAGCGGCACGCCGTGCTTTCGCGAGGGCAAGGTTACCCGGGTGGAGCAATGGCTGGCGGCGCAGGGAAGGCGCTGGGACGATTTTGCCGAAACCCGGTTTTACAGCGATTCCCACAATGATCTGCCGCTGCTCGAGCGGGTCACGCACCCGGTCGCGGTGCGCCCCGATCATCCGCTCAAGAAGGCGGCCTTGGCGCGCGGCTGGGAGGTCATCGCGCTCGACTAGCTCGGCGCGTTACAGCCGAATGCCGAAACCGAGGTAATTTGAGGTATCATCCGGGCCACAGTGGCATCGCGCCCAGTCCGCTTACCCCGGGGCAATGTCCAGGCCCTTTTCCATGCAAGCTCGAACCCGCCGGCAGGTCCCGCTCTAGCCCGTCCAATTTCGCACTTTGATCAAGAAATTCATCCGCCGCATGTTCAACATGGGCGCAGAACCTGAGCCCAGGATCTACGCGCGCGACAAGCACGGCATCGCCCGCAGTTCCATCAGCCATGGCGCGCTCAAGGTGTGCGAGATCCTGCGCGCGCACAATTACTCCGGCTACATCGTCGGCGGCGCGGTGCGCGACCTGCTGCTCGGGGTCGTTCCCAAGGACTTCGACGTCGCCACCGATGCGCACCCGGACGAGGTGCACCGTCTGTTCCGGCGCTCGCATCTGATCGGCCGGCGCTTCAAGCTGGTGCACGTGCTGTTCGGACCGGAGACGGTCGAGGTGTCCACCTTCCGCGCCGGCGAAGGCGGGGAAGCCGACGAGCACGGCCGGCTTCTGCGCGACAACGTCTACGGCACGCGGGTGCAGGACGCGGCGCGGCGCGATTTTACCGCCAACGCGCTGTACTACGACCCGCACGACGAAACCGTGCTCGACTACCACGGCGGCTTCGCCGACGTGCGCAAGAAGACCATGCGCATCATCGGCGATCCGGCCCTGCGTTTCCGCGAGGACCCGGTGCGCATGCTGCGGGCGGTGCGCTTCGCCGCCAAGCTCGGCTTCAGCATAGACCAGAAAACGCGCGCGCCGATCCGCGAACTGGCCGACCTGATCGAGAACGTGCCGGCCGCGCGCTTGTTCGAGGAAATGCTGAAGCTGCTGCTGTCGGGCCATTCGGCGGCCTGCCTGGCGCAGCTGCGCAAGGAAGGCCTGCACCACGGCCTGCTGCCGCTCCTGGACGTGATCGTGGAGCAGCCGCAGGGGGAGCGCTTCCTGCGCCTCGCGCTCGACCAGACCGATGCGCGCATCCGCGCTGGAAAGTCGGTTTCACCCGCCTTCCTGTTCGCAGCGCTGCTGTGGCACGAGGTGCTGGCAGCGTGGAAAATCAACGAAGGCAAAGACCTGCGCAGCATCCCCGCGCTGTACCTCGCCATGGACCAGGTGCTGGACGCGCAGACCGACAAACTGTCTATTCCGCGGCGTCTGACCACGACGATGAAGGAGATCTGGTCGCTGCAACCGCGTCTGGAACAGCGCTCGGGCAAGCGCGCCTTCGTACTGCTCACCCACCCGCGTTTTCGCGCCGGCTACGATTTCATGCTGCTGCGCGCCGAGAGCGGCGAGGTGCCGATGGAACTCGCCAACTGGTGGACCCGCTTCCAGGACGCGGAAATGGAAGAGCGCAATGCCATGCTGATCCCCGACGCCGCGCCGAAGAAGCGGCCGCGCCGCCGGCGCAAGAGCACCAGCGGAAGCGCGCCCGCGCCGGCCCGGGACGGCCCGGAGAACTAAGCGCGGAGTATGCGGAGCCCTTGCTTGCGACACTTTGGTTTTCCCCTGAGAGCCCGGCGCTAACCAATCGACAGCGATGCACACTGCATTCATCGCCCTGGGCAGCAATCTCGACGAACCCGAGACGAAGGTGCGCCGGGGAATCGCGGCGCTGGCCGAATTGCCGCAGTCGCGCCTGGCGGCCGCATCCTCGCTCTACCGCAGCGCTCCCGTCGGCTATGCCGACCAGGCCGATTTCGTCAACGCCGTGGCGCAACTGTCCACCGCGCTCCTGCCACAGGATCTGCTCGCCGCGCTGCTCGGCATCGAGAAGCGCTTCGGCCGCGAGCGTTCTTTTCGCGACGCGCCGCGCACGCTGGACCTGGACTTGCTGCTCTACGATGCGCGATGCATCGCCGAACCCGGCCTCACCGTGCCGCATCCGCGCATGCACCGGCGCGCCTTCGTGCTCGCGCCGCTGGTCGAGATCGCCCCCACCTGCATCATTCCCGGCATCGGCCCCGCCGTGGACTGGCTCGAGCGCTGCGCCGATCAAGCCGTCGTCCGGATTGGCGCGCAGTGAAACAGACTTTTGCGCCCGCCGCCTCCGCTGCGGTTAAACTTGGCATATGAATCGCGCCGCGACCGGCTTGGATAAGTACCGACACATCGTCGTCGAGGGTCCGATAGGCGTAGGCAAGACCAGCCTCGCCCGGCGCCTCGCCGAGCATCTGAACGCTGCGCTGCTGCTGGAGCACCCGGAGCAGAACCCGTTTCTCGAGCGCTTCTACCAGGACATGGAACGCTACGCACTGCCGACGCAGTTGTTTTTTCTGTTCCAGCGCCTCAACCAGCTGCGCGAACTCACCCAGATCGACATGTTCAGCCAGGTGACGGTGGCCGATTTCCTGCTCGACAAGGATCCGCTGTTCGCGCGCCTCACCCTAGGCAACGACGAATTGCACCTGTACCAGCAGATCTACGCCAGCCTCTCGCCGCAGGCGCCGCGGCCGGACCTGGTGATCTACCTGCAGGCGCAGACCGAAACGCTGGTGGAGCGCGTCAGGCGCCGCGGCGCGGAGTTCGAACGGCTGATCTCGGAAACCTACCTCTCCCTGGTTGCGGACAGCTACAACCGGTTTTTCTACCACCACACCGGCACGCCGGTGCTGATCGTCAACTCCGAGCGGCTCAATTTCGTCGACCGGCCCGCCGATTTCGGCCTGCTGCTCGAGCGCATCGCAGCCATGCGCGGGCAGCGCGAGTTTTTCAACCTGGGTGAATAACATGGACATCGTCACTTCCGTCACGGCATTGCGCGAGCGGCTGCAGCGCGAGCCCAATAACGTGTTCGTGCCCACCATGGGTAACCTGCACGAAGGCCATATTGACCTGATACGCATCGGCAAACCCAAGGCCGCGTGCACGGTGGTGAGCATATTCGTCAACCGCCTGCAGTTCGGTCCGAAGGAGGATTTCGAGCGCTATCCGCGCACCTTTCAGAGCGACTGCGACAAACTCCGCAGCGCCGGCGTGGACGTCGTATTCGCGCCCGACGAAAAGGAAATCTACCCCGAGCCGCAGACCTTCGCGGTCGAACCCTCCGACCTGCAGCACATCCTCGACGGCGCGTTCCGCCCGGGGCATTTCCGCGGCGTCGCCACGGTGGTGCTGAAGCTGTTCAACATGGTCATGCCGCACGCGGCGATCTTCGGCAAGAAGGACTACCAGCAGTACCTGGTGCTGCGCGACATGGTGCGCCAGTTCGCGCTGCCGGTGGAAATCATCCCGGCCGAGACGGTACGCGCCGCCGACGGCCTGGCATTGTCTTCGCGCAACGGCTATCTGAGCCCGGCCGAGCGCGCCGAGGCGCCGCGCCTGTATGCGCTGCTCAGGAGCGCGCGCGAAAGCATCGCCAAAGGCGAGCGCAATTTCCAGCGCATCGAGCTCGAAGCCATGTCGCTGCTGTCGCAAAACGGCTGGGCGCCGCAATACGTCTCGGTGCGCCGCCGCGCGGACCTGCAGGCGCCCGCGCCCGAGGCGCGCGAACTGGTGGTGCTCGCCGCCGCATACCTCGGCAAAACGCGGCTCATCGACAACATCGAAGTGACCCTGTAGGTCCGATTCGGGCAAGTTGGTTTCGGCATTCATTTCTGCGAGGATACGACTATGAAACATCGAATCACCCGCGCGGCAGCGCTCGCCAGCGCAACTATGGTGTTGAGCGCATGCAGCAGCGTGAGCCTGTGGCCCTTCGGCGGCGACCAGGAACGGGATACTTCACGCCCCCCGGCCGGCGCGACCACGTATCAGTGCGACAACAGCAAGCGCTTTTTCGTGCGCTATCTGGACAACGACGCCGCCTGGGTGATCCTGCCGGACCGCCAATTCCGTCTGAACAAAGCCGCGTCGGGCAGCAGCTACAGCAACGGCAGCGACACGCTCGAGATCAAAGGCGGCGTGGCGACGCTCTCGGACGGCGCGAACGTGACTCACGCCAACTGCAAGGCAGCCGGCGGCTGAGCGGCGGGAGCTAAGCCCGCCAGACTCGCTCGCTATGCACGCCGCAGGCTGAACTGCACAAAGCGCCGCGCGAGAGCATCCAGTTCCGCCGCGACGGGTGCGCCCTCGGGACGGAACGCGACGCAGCCGCTCGCGCGGAATTCCTGCAGCGCATAGCGGCGCACCCCCAGATCGGCGAGCGTTTGCGCCAGGCGCTCGAGGTCGGCCGCGCTAAGGAACCCGGCATGCCAGGTGGTGCGAAACTCGCAGTCCACGCCGCTCGCGAGCAATGCCTGCGCGCTTTCCAGCGCCGCCGCGCCGCTCCCGCGCACCCCGGTAATGCGCTCGTAGACCGAGTCGAACGGCGCCTTGGCGTCGAAGCCGACCCAATCGACCAAGGGCAGAACCTCGGCGAAACGGCGCGGATAGATGCCGGCGCTGTGCAAACCGATGCGATAGCCCATAACCCTGGCTGCGCGCATCGCCCGCGCCAGCCCCGGCTGGCCGGTCGGCTCGCCGCCGCTGAATACGACGGCGTCGAGCAGCCCGCGGCGGCGGCGCAGAAAATCCAGCACCTCGTTCCAGACGATTTCCGCGGCCGCTGCGCCCGACTGCAGGTGCGGGTTGTGGCAGTAGCTGCAGCGCCAGGGACAGCCCTGGCAGTACACCACCGCAGCCAGCTCGCCGGGATAATCGGTCGCGGAAAGCGGCGTCAGCCCGCCGACGCGCAGCGGCGCTGCCGCTGCTTCAGCGCAGACCGGCGCGGGACTCGGTGAAGAACTTGCGTTCGTAATGCTCACCTTTCTTGCCGGTGTTGAAGGATGCCACCGGCCGGTGGTAACCCATCACGCGGGTCCATACTTCGCAGCGTTGCCGCTCGTCGTCGCGCAGCTCGATTTTGATAAAGGCTTGCGCTTCCGTTACTGCATTCATGGCATTCTCTCCTTTGTTGTTCGTGCCAGGGTCTGTTGACATTCACCGCATGAGACTCATGTGTTGAATGTCAACAGACCCTAGGCCGCTTCGGCTTCGCGCCGCTTGTTCGCCAGCAGATCTTCGTCGCAGCGCGGGCAGAATTCGTGCTCCCCCGCGAGGTAACCGTGTTTGGGGCAGATCGAAAACGTCGGCGTCACGGTGATGTAAGGCAGGCCGAACCGCTCCAGGGACCGGCGCACCAGTTTCTTGCACGCCTCGGCCGAGGCGATGCGTTCGCTCATGTACAGGTGCAGCACCGTGCCGCCGGTGTACTTGCGCTGCAGCTCGTCCTGCCGTTCCAGCGCCTCGAACAGATCGTCGGTGAAACCCACCGGCAGCTGCGACGAATTGGTGTAGAACGGCATCTCCGCCGTACCCGCCTGCAGGATGCCGGGAAAGCGCTTGCGGTCCTCGCGCGCGAAGCGGTAGGTGGTGCCCTCGGCCGGCGTCGCCTCGAGGTTATACATGTGGCCGGTCTGTTCCTGAAACGCCACGATGCGCGCGCGGATGTGATCGAGCAGTCGGCAGGCGAAGCCGTGGCCCCAGGCGCTGGTGATGTCGTGTTCGTCCGCAGTGAAGTTGCGGATCATTTCGTTGATGCCGTTCACGCCGATGGTGGAAAAGTGGTTGCGCAGCGTGCCGAGGTAGCGCTTGGTATAAGGGAACAGACCCGCATCCATATAGCGCTGGATCACCTTGCGCTTGAGTTCCAGACAGTTCTTGGCGATGTCCATCAACTCGTCCACGCGCGCGAGCAGCGCCGCCTCGTCGCCGCCGTACAGGTGCCCCAGCCGTGCGCAGTTGAGCGTCACCACGCCCACCGAACCGGTCTGCTCGGCCGAGCCGAACAGGCCGTTGCCGCGCTTCAACAGCTCGCGCAGGTCGAGCTGCAGCCGGCAGCACATCGAGCGGATCATGTTGGGTTTGAGCTCGGAGTTGAGGAAGTTCTGAAAGTACGGCAGGCCGTATTTGGCGGTCATCGCGAACAGCAGGGTGGCGTTCTCCGACTCCCAGTCGAAATCCGTGGTCACGTTGTAGGTCGGGATGGGGAAGGTGAACACGCGGCCCAGATGGTCGCCGGTGGTCATGACTTCGATGTAGGCGCGGTTGATCATGTCCATTTCGCGCTGCAGCTCGCCGTAGGCAAAAGGCATCTCCTTGCCGCCGATCACCGGAACCTGCTCGCGCAAATCCTCCGGACACACCCAGTCGAAAGTGAGATTGGTGAACGGCGTCTGCGTGCCCCAGCGCGAGGGCACGTTCAGGTTGTAGATCAGTTCCTGGATGCACTGTTTCACCGCGGCGAAGGACATGTCGTCCTTGCGGATGTAGGGTGCCATGTAGGTGTCGAAGGAAGAGAACGCCTGCGCACCGGCCCACTCGTTTTGCAGCGT
>DAIDTN010000258.1 GCA_027457185.1 Burkholderiales bacterium
ATCCTGGCCAATAACGGCAGCTATGCCTCGATCCGAATCCAGCAGGAGCTGCATTACCCTGGGCGCAGGCTGGGCACCAGCCTGTTCAATCCGGATTTCGAGCAGGTCGCGCGCGCTTTCGGCCTGCGCGCGCAGCGCATCGAGCGCGAAGATCAGGTGGCCCGCGCGGTCGCGAGCGGCCTCGCAGCAGGTGGACCCTGTTTCATCGAGGTCAAGGCGAGCCTGGCGGTTACCTTGCCACCGCGGCGCTCCGATTAGAAACGCAGGATCCCGCGCAGCGCCTTCACGCCTTCCTGCACCGCATCGGGCGGCGTTTGCGGCTTATCCGCCTGCGCCGGTGGTTGCGCGGCCGGTTCTGCGCTGCGCTCGCGCGGCGAGTTTTTTGCACGCCGGCCATCGCCTTCGCGCTCGGCGAGCAGGGTCATCGCCGTGGATTTGAGCCGCAGCTTCACCGCCCATTCCTGCTCCCACGTCTGCTTCGGGTCTTTGGGCCGCGGCGGATACACCAAATTCAGCTCGTTGCCGTAGGCGATGAAATTCAACATCGAAGCGTCGCTCTTGAATATCCCGGCGGGGACGGTGCACTCGGTGGTCTGCGGCGGCATCACCACTTTCTCGTGGATCAGGCGAGCGACTTCAGCGGGCGAAATGTAGTCCATGAGCACCTGGCCCATTTCCTGCAATTCGCTGGACGACCAAGTTACCATATCGTTCTGGTTCTCGCCCTGGCCCATCACCGTGGCGAAGTAGCCCGTGGCCGTGGGCACCGGCTTCCATTTCACGACATACGCGCCGCCCGCGGTCTTGCGTACCGGGTCGAACACGACGGCATCCATGAAATCATGCGCCTCGTCGACTGAAAACCGGATCTCGGGCGAATAATTGCCGGAAATCGTGTGCTCGCCGCGTAGCGATGCCGCCGGCGGTATTGGACGCGAGTCCTCCTGATTGGGCCAAGTGCCGTAAGTGCGATTGCGGCCGGGCGCTGGTCCGCGCGGACGTGAAATCGCGCGGCTGCGGAATGCACGCGCGGCATCCTGAGAATTGAGATTGGCGAAGTCTATGATCACCGGCTGGCCAGGCCGCACGGTCTCGCCGCAGCCCCAATAAATCAGCATTCGACCCTTGGGATGCTGGTATTCAGGTTCTTTTTCGCGATCGCCGCCCGGCGCGTGCTCGGCGCGGGGAGCAACGGGAGTGACGAGCGGCAGACTGTGGCCCATGCCAAGTCCGGGCGGAATGGCGTGCGCCGCGTGCGCGTCGCCGCTCGCCTGCTGCGATGAGCCTAGCTCCAGCCGCATTTTCTTGCCGCCCTGCATCCCGGGCGGCATGAGACCGCCCATCCCCGCAGGAATATCCATTCCCATTCCGCCGGCAGTTTCTACACTCATCCAATACAGCGCGATCGGCGGCCTGATCTGTTGCGTCTGCGCGAGCAGGGGCAGAGGGAGCATCGCGGCTACGGTCACGGCTACACAGCGTAATTTCATAGGTCGCCTATCCTTGTTCGATGTTCGACGTGCGAATTATGCACCTGGTTGCCACCTTGCGCACCAGCGTCACAGGAGTACCAAACCACGATTAACGAGCGCGAACTCCGAACCCGCAGTCCACGATCGGCCCTACACCGGCAACAACCCGCCCTGGCAGCAGTGTATTTCGCCAAAATCCACACCGTCTTTGACCTTAATCAAATTGGCGCTCCGGACTTGGCGTTTAATGGTGTCACCCTTTTGCTGATTTCCTCCAATCCTTCTGGGCAGAAGGGATCTTGCGGGCACTCGGACTTCTAATTTCGAGTGCCCGTTTTTCTTTTCTGGCAGGGGTGCGCCGGTCAGCGCCGGAGTGGATGGCGGCTTGATTTTCATCAACATAGGCAACTGCGCCCGGCGCTAGGGTAACATTATGGCGCGGTGAGGTGGGAGCCGAGCGCCGGACAGAAAACGAAAGGAACCCCAATGGGCTACAAAACGATACTCGTTCACATCGACCCCGGCAAACGCTGCGCAGTGCGCGTCGACGCCGCAATCCGGCTTGCGCGCGAGCACGACGCCCATCTGGTCGCGCTGTTTGCGGCCGCGCCGTTCGATCCCCCCGGTTATGTGCTGGCGGAAATGGGTGCCGCGGTCATCGAAGTCCAAAAGCGCGCGGCCGAGAAGGCAATGGCGCGCGCCGAGAGCGAATTCACCAGACAGGCATCGGCGGCGGGTCTGAGGAATGTCGAATGGCGTACGGCCAGCGACGATCCGGCCGATGCGATGACTTTGCACGCACGCTATGCCGATCTGGCCGTGATCGGCCAGACGGATCTAGCGGAAGGCTCGAATATCCCCGCCGATTTTCCGGAAAGGCTGGTGCTCGCAGCCGGAAGGCCGGTGCTGGTCCTGCCCAGCGCTGGCAGTTTTCCCACTATAGGCAAACGCATTCTCGTTGCATGGAGTCTAACCCGGGAGGCGACCCGGGCGGTCACCGATGCGATTCCGCTGCTCCGGCTTGCGGACACCGTGCATGTGATGGCGGTCAATCCGCGGCGCGACGAGCATGGCGACGTGCCCGGCGCCGACATCGGCCTCTATCTCGCGCGCCATGGCGTGCGCGTGCAGGTGAAGACGGATCAGGGCGCCGAGATCGACGTTGGCAATGAACTGCTCTCGCGCGCCGCGGATCTGGACGCCGACCTCATCGTCATGGGTGGCTATGGACATTCGCGCCTGAAGGAATGGGTGCTCGGCGGTGCCACACGCACTATCCTGGGATCGATGACGGTGCCAGTGCTCATGTCTCACTAAAGTCTGGTCGCGCCGTGCAGACGCGGCCGGCGCCTATCGCGCCGAGCTTATCCTGTGCGAAAATTGGGGTTATTGAGAGCGAGCGTGTATCGATCACTTGCCTCATGGATAATCCGGGCTTGGCTAATTTCTAAAGGCGCCATAATGATGAATACCAAAAAATACATCTACGCTTTTGAAGAGGGCGACGGCAAGAACAAGATCCTGATGGGCGGCAAAGGCGCCGGCCTGTGCGAAATGACCCAGATCGGCCTGAACGTGCCACCGGGCTTCACCGTGACGACCGAGGCCTGTTTGGCCTACCTTGAGTCCAACAAGCTGCCTGACGGCCTGATGGACGACCTCAAGGTCCATATGGCCGCGTTGGAGAAGAAAACCGGCAAGGGTTTCGGCAGCGCCAAGAATCCGCTGCTGGTTTCGGTGCGCTCCGGATCGGCGATGTCCATGCCGGGGATGATGGATACCATTCTCAACCTCGGCCTCAACGAAACCTCGCTGCAGGGGCTGATCAAGCAGACCGCGAATCCGCGCTTCGGCTACGACGCCTACCGCCGCTTCATCCAGCTGTTCGGCAAGATCGCGCTCGGCATCGACGATGAACATTTCGACGGCAAAATGGCGGCACTCAAGCGCAAACACGGCGCGCGCCTCGATCTGGACCTTTCCGCCGATCACCTGAAGGAACTCGCTGGCGAATACCTCGAAATCGTCAAACGCCATACCGGCAAGCCGTTTCCGCAGGATCCTTACGAGCAACTCGAGATCTCGGTTGGCGCGGTATTCCGCTCCTGGATGGGTAAGCGCGCCGTCGACTATCGCAAGCAATTCAAAATCACCAAAGACAAGGCCAACGGCACCGCAGTCAGCGTCTGCACCATGGTGTTCGGCAACATGGGCAGCGACTCCGGCACCGGGGTCGGCTTCACGCGCAATCCAGGCACTGGCGAGAACGTGATCTACGGCGAATATCTGACCAATGCGCAGGGCGAAGACGTGGTCGCAGGCATCCGCACGCCCAAGCCGATCGCCGAGATGGAACAGGAAATGCCGGAGATCTACCTCCAGCTGGTGGAACTGCGCAACCGGCTGGAATCGCATTATCAGGAGGTGCAGGATTTCGAATTTACCATCGAGCGCGGCACGCTCTACTGCCTGCAGACCCGCAACGGCAAGATGAACGCCCGCGGCATGGTGCGCAGTTCGGTGGAGATGTTCCACGAAGGGCTGATTTCCAAAGAACGCGCCCTGCTGCGCATCGAACCGCCGATGCTCGAGCAGTTGCTGGTGCCGCAGTTGTCGCCGGAATTCCACGGCAAATCGCTGGCGCAGGGCTTGCCCGCCTCACCCGGCGCGGCTTCCGGCAAAATCGTGTTCGACGCCAACACCGCCGAGGCGCGCGGCAACGCGGGCGAGAAAATCATTCTGGTGCGCGAGGAAACCAAGCCGGACGACATCCACGGCTTTTTCAAGGCACAGGGGATACTCACCAGCCGCGGCGGCAAGACCTCGCATGCCGCGGTTGTCGCGCGCGGCATGGGCAAGCCCTGCGTCTCCGGCTGCGAGCAAATTGTGATCGACGACAAGGCGCGCAGCGCCGTCATCGGCGAGACCACGCTGCACGAGGGCGACGT